>CALATT010000001.1 GCA_937891905.1 uncultured Bacteroidales bacterium
CTTTGGCGATGGTCTCGCGGAATGGATAGAGGTTCACGCACACGAGGTCGATGAATGAGATGCCGTTCTCCTCCAATGCTTGGAGGTGAGATGGTTCATCACGGCGTGCGAGAAGACCACCGTGTACCTTTGGGTGAAGGGTCTTAACGCGACCGTCGCAGATCTCAGGGAAACCAGTTACATCGCTGATACCGATGGTCTTAACGCCTGAGTTCTCTAATAATTTTTGTGTACCGCCTGTGGCGATGATTTCCCAGCCTGCTGCTTGCAGACCTTTCACGAAATCTACCAATCCTGATTTGTCGCTTACGCTGACTAATGCTCTTTTTGCCATAATGTTATTTGTTTTATCTCCTTGCCCTATCGGGCAGAAATCTTAATTAAATCTTATTTTACGATGTTGTTTGTTTTTATTGCCTTCGCTCTTCGTTTTGGGAACATCCAAAACTCATCACTAATCTTCAGTAAATGTAGTGGGTTTTTGATCGACTTTTACGGAACGCAGTCCTTTAGTAAAATCATACGCTCCAAAATTTATCAACCAACCTTGTTCTTTTTTGTACAATCTTAAATATGTTTTAAGTTGCTTATAATGAACTGGTAGTAACTCTTCTACTGATTTTAGTTCTATTATTATCTGATCTTCAACGAGTATATCCAAACGCAGTGAGTTCTCTACCAAATGTCCTTTGTAGAAAACCTCTACAGGCACTTCGGATTGCACTTTTAATCCACGCTCTTGCAACTCATAGACCAATGCCTTATGATAGACCGATTCAAGCAAACCAGGTCCAAACGCATTGTACACTTCCATGGCTGCACCGCGTATTTGATATGATAACTCGTGGTTAGTCATGATTCCTAATTGTCCTATTTACTTTGCCTGAAATCTATATAATATGTCACATTTACTGAAGATTTAGCGCACGAGTTTCGTTTGAGCGAAACGAGGAGCGGACTGCAATAATAATCAGTAGCGTGGATAAAAGATTTATTTAGATTTCGTGAGCGCAGCGAGCAGGAGTTTTATTTATAGTATCTCGTTCTCGCCTTCGATGACTTTGCCAATGATTTGGGCTTTGTCGCCGTGCTTAGCGAGGATAGCGATGGCTTTCTCTGCGTCTGCCGCTGGCATAGCAATCACCATACCAATACCCATGTTGAAGATGTTGAACATCTCGCGGTGAGGGATATTACCCCACTTCTCCAAGCATTGGAATACAGGAAGAATCTCCCATGAGCCCTCGGTTACGCTGAAGCCTTGACCCTCTTTCAAGATACGAGGGATATTCTCATCGAAGCCACCACCAGTGATATGCGCTACGCCGTGTACATCGCAGTTGTGGATTACCTCCAGCACTTGCTTCACATAGATGCGAGTTGGAGTGAGTAAAACTTCGCCGAGTTTCTTGTCTGCACTGAGTTCTGGGTAGACGGTTTGGAGGTCCAGACCTGCATCGCTAACCACCTTGCGCACGAGACTAAAACCATTGCTATGCACACCCGAAGAAGAGATACCTACCAATACATCGCCTACAGCCACTTTGCTGCCATCGATGAGTTGTGATTTCTCCACTACACCTGTGGTGTAACCAGCTATATCGTACTCGCCATCGCCGTACATACCTGGCATCTCAGCTGTCTCGCCACCCACAAGGGCGCAACCTGCTTGACGGCAACCTTCGGCTACACCAGCTACGATAGCCTCTACTTTCTCAGGGATATTATGCCCGATAGCCACATAATCCAAGAAGATGAGTGGTTCTGCACCCTGTGCAAGCACATCGTTGACACACATAGCCACCGCATCAATACCGATGGTATCGTGCTTATCCATTGCAAAAGCGAGTTTAAGTTTGGTACCAACTCCATCGGTACCACTCACGAGGACTGGTTCTTTGATATTCAATGCTGACAAGTCGAACATTCCACCAAAGGAACCAATATTACCCATCGAACCAAAGCGGTTGGTGCTTTTAACATGTGATTTAATACGACTTACTACTTCGTATCCGGCTTCGAGGTTCACGCCGGCTGCTTCATAATGTTGTGCCATTATTATTTATTATTTGTTAGATGTTAGACCGCTAACGCTGTTAGAAGTTAGACCGCTAACGCTGTTAGATGTTGGATGTTATTACTTCTTACGAAAATATTTTACTGCGTTGTCAAACAATGGTTGGTACTTATTGCCTGCGATATTGGTGAATACGCCTTCTTCGAAACGCTCAGTGTGACCCATTTTACCCAGTATCTGTCCATTCTGAGAGATGATACCTTCGATAGCATAATACGAGCCGTTCGGGTTGTATGGCGCTTCCATCGTTGCCTCACCTGTAGCAGGATTAGCATAGCGGAATGCTACTTGTCCATTCTCAAAGAGTTGTTTGGCTAATTCCTCATTCACCACGAACTTACCTTCACCGTGACTGACAGCAATCGTGTGTGTATCACCCACTTGCATACCGCATAACCATGGACTATTGACCGTTGACACAACGGTAGTAACCATCTGCGAGATGTGGCGGTTGATATCATTGCGGAAGAGTGTTGGTGAGTCTGGAGTAACCATACCAAGTTTGCCATATGGCAATAATCCGCTCTTTACTAATGCTTGGAAACCATTGCAGATACCGAGGATAAGACCACCTCGCTCAATAAGAGCAGTGATAGCTGCGCCTACTTTGGCATTGTTAATCACATTTGCAATGAACTTACCACTTCCATCAGGTTCGTCACCCGCAGAGAAACCACCGGCGAACATCAGTATATGGCAGCGATTGATATGCTCTACCATCTCATCTATACTGCTAAGCACATCTTCGCTCGTAAGGTTACGGAAGATAGTTGTCTCTACCTCTGCTCCCGCTTTGCGCCATGCTTTTGCACTATCGTAATCGCAGTTGGTGCCTGGGAAGACAGGGATGTAAACGATAGGAGCAGCCTCTCCTAAATCCTCCCCTAAAGGGAAGGACTTACACTCTTCGTTCATTTCCCATCCTTTTGGGGTGGAGGTTGGGGTAGGATTATCTATACCCGCTGGTAATAACTCTTGATGTTGCGCCTCAACGGCTGATGGGTAGATTTTATCGAACTGACCACAGCAAGCCTTCAGCAATATAGCACGCGATACGCGCTCACCATTGATAACGAGATTATTACCCTCTATCACTGTACCGAGATATTGTGCGGCTGGCAAAGTGAGATCTTCGGTTGCCTCTACTATGATAGAACCATAATTATAATCGAATAGTTCGTTCTCGGCGATTTGAATATCTACTGCGAGTTCATTACCAAAACTCATCTTAGTAATTGCCTCAGCTAATCCTCCAAAACCAAGTGCATACGCTGCACATATCTTGCCTGATTGAATAGCATTGGTTGTGTAGGTCCAGTTCGCTTTGAGTTGCTCTACATTAGGCATATAGTTCGCTAATGCGTTATGCTTAATGAGGTATAACTTATTACCTGCTTTCTTCAGTTCGGGCGACACCACCTTGTCGGCTGGCACAGTAGTGATACCGAATGCAATCAAGGTAGGAGGTACACTTATCTGCTCGAAGGTACCCGACATTGAGTCTTTACCACCTATACTTGGTAATCCAAACGCCACTTGCATCTTGAGTGCACCCAGCAATGCGCTGAGTGGCTTACCATAAGCATGCTCACTGCTCATACGCTCGAAATACTCTTGGTAAGAGAAGCGCATACGGCTATAATCCGCGCCCGCTGCTACCACCTTGGTGCAAGCCTCAACCACCGCATAGGCAGCGCTATGGTATGGACTCCACTCGGCAATGAATGGATTGTAACCATATGCCATGATGGAGGCGGTATTGGTATAGCCATCTGTAGGCAGTTTTTGTACACTCACCTGACTCTCAGTTAATTGAGTCTTACCACCAAAAGGCATCAAGACGGTACTACGACCAATCGTAGCGTCAAAATTTTCTATAAGTCCCTTTTGCGAAGTGATATTTGGATCAGCCATCACTTTCGCCATTTTTTCCTCCAGTGTTGCACCTTGGATAGTCTGCGCAAAAGGATTTTTCTCTTCTACTGGTAAAATGACTGCTTTCGCAAAGTGCTTGGCTCCCGCACTATCAATAAACTCGCGTGTGAGGTCTGCGATAAGTTCTCCTTTATAGAACTGACGCATGCGTCCATTAGCAGTCACATCAGCCACATAGGTATATTCAATATTATCCATATGGCAATAGCGCTCCATTAGTTCACGGTCTTTGGCTTCAATCACAACTGCCATACGCTCTTGCGACTCGCTAATAGCCAGTTCGGTAGGATTCAAACCGCTATACTTGGTAGGCACACGATCGAGATAGATATCTAATCCGTCTGCCAATTCACCGATAGCTACACTCACTCCACCCGCTCCAAAATCATTGGATTTCTTGATAAGACGAGTCACCTCTGGACGACGCATGAGACGCTGCAGTTTGCGTTCCTCAGGCGCATTACCTTTCTGCACCTCGCTACCACAAGACTCAAGCGATGCCTCGGTATGCTCTTTGGACGAACCCGTAGCACCACCAATGCCATCGCGACCTGTACGGCCACCTAAAAGGAGGATTATATCCCCTGGTGCAGGACTCTCACGACGGATATTAGATGCTGGCGATGCACCCACTACAGCACCCACCTCAAGGCGTTTAGCGATATACGACGGGTGATAGATCTCACGCACATGCGTGGTTGCCAGACCTATTTGATTACCATAACTGGAATACCCCGCCGCAGCCTTACGGGAGATAATCTGTTGGGGCAGTTTACCTGGTATCGTCTCAGCCACAGGTTTATAAATATCACCTGCTCCCGTTACACGCATGGCTTGATATACATACGCACGACCAGATAATGGGTCGCGGATGGCACCACCTAAACAGGTACTTGCACCGCCGAAGGGCTCAATCTCAGTAGGATGGTTATGGGTCTCATTCTTGAATTGAAGCAACCATTTCTCTTGCTTACCATCCACATCTACATCAATAAAGATAGAGCATGCATTATTCTCTTCGCTCACCTCCATATCATCCAGCAATCCTTTGCTACGCAAATAGCGTGCACCAATAGTAGCCAATTCCATGAGGCATAGAGGTTTCTCTGTGCGGCCCAACTCCTGACGAATATCATGGAACATACCCAAGGTACTCTCTATCTCCTCTTTAACGAAAGAGTTATCCACCTTGATGGACTCAAGAATAGTGGTAAAAGTGGTGTGACGGCAATGGTCTGACCAATAGGTATCGAGGATACGCAATTCTGTTTCGGTGGGGTTGCGTTGTTCTTTTTGGAAATAAGTAACCACCTCATGCAGGTCATCGGCATTCATCGCCAATCCCCATTGTTTGCAGAAAGGAGCATACTCCTCGCGAGTCATATCTATAAAACCATCCAACTTAACCAATGGCTTGACATCCGTTGTTTGGTTTTGTTGCAGTAGAGACAAGTCTTTCTCGCGTGATTCCACTGCATTGATATAATAGTGACGAATTTTCGCCATCTCCTCGTCAGAGATGGTATCATCAAAGATGAGCAAACGACTACTGCGAATCTCCACATCTGCTTCAGGGTCAATCAGATGTACGCAGTCCACAGCAGAAGAAGCGCGTTGGTCAAACTGTCCTGGGATATACTCCACCGCCAAGTACTTCTTACCACAAAGGTCACACTCGTCCTCTACTGTATCCGTTACCGTTTCTCCAAACACCGTGTAACGGCATTGCTCTAACAACTGAGGTGTAAAGCCGAAAAGGTCATATACATTAATGTAGCGAAGTGACTGCATATTCAGTTGTAGATTCTCATTGAGTTCATTCATGAGACTACGAGCTTCTACCTGAAATGCAGGACGCTTTTCTACGAAAATACGAAAATTGGACATGATTAAATAACGGTATTTACTACTTTTTCTGTTTGTTGTTTACGGAAAGACTCTAACTGCTCCAATAATGCTTTATCCTGCAATGCAAGGATAGCGATTGCCAGCAATGCTGCATTCTTTGATCCATTGATTGCCACGGTAGCAACAGGGATACCGGCAGGCATTTGTACGATGCTCAAGAGCGAGTCTAATCCATCTAAAGTCTTGCTGCGAATAGGCACACCTATCACTGGCAGTGTAGTCAAACCTGCTATCACTCCAGCCAAGTGTGCTGCGCCACCCGCTCCTGCGATGATAATACTCAGTTCGCGTTCACGAGCTGACTCCACCCATTTCATCAATTCATGGGGAGCTCTATGCGCACTTATCACGCGCTTATCTACTTCTATTCCAAATTGTTCAAGGGTCTCAATAGCAGGAGTCATCACCTCCAAATCGCTTGTTGAACCCATTACTACGCCTACTTTCATAATGTATTGTATTTATAAAATTATTCCCACTCGATAGTTGCGGGTGGTTTTGCAGAAATATCATAGCATACGCGGTTCACTCCTTGTACCTTATTGATAATCTCATTGGAAACCTTAGCCATGAATTCGTATGGCAGACGCGCCCAGTCAGCAGTCATAGCATCCACTGAGAGCACGGCACGGAGAGCCACAGGATGCTCGTAGGTGCGCACATCTCCCTTCATACCAGTACTACGCACAGTAGAGAGAAGGATAG
>CALATT010000002.1 GCA_937891905.1 uncultured Bacteroidales bacterium
CGAGTTAAGAGCGGAGGCATTAGGAGCCCGTCCATTTAGCAGAGCGGTATGGACCTTTGCGATTAATTGCCGAACGCGACACTTGTTACTATGAATAATGATTTTCTTCGTTTTGCTACATCGCAAGGACTAAACTCCATGCATGTAGAGAAAGTGATGAGCGATGCTTCATCACGCATCAATGCTACGGCGGGTTATATCTCTCCTACTATCTTGGAGGAGCGCCAACTCAATGTAACTCAAATGGATGTGTTTAGCCGTTTGATGATGGACCGAGTTATATTTCTTGGTACCGAAGTGAATGACTATACCGCCAATGTGATACAAGCGCAATTACTATACCTCGATTCTGTAGATAGCGAGCGTGATATACACCTTTACCTCAATACCCCTGGCGGTTCTGTCTATGCAGGTCTGGGCATCTACGATACTATGCAGTTTGTGCAAGCCAAAGTGGCTACTATCTGTACTGGTTTGGCGGCTTCTATGGGTGCCGTACTGCTCGTGGCTGGAGAGAAAGGTATGCGCGCTGCATTGCCACATAGCCGCGTCATGATTCATCAACCACTCGGAGGTATCCAAGGACAAGCATCGGATATAGAAATTACCGCCAAAGAGATACTCAAACTCAAAGACGAACTATACCAGATCATCTCTGACCATTCAGGCAAAGCCATGGAGCAGATTCGCAAAGATGCGGACCGTGACCACTGGATGACGGCACAAGAGGCGCTCGAGTATGGTATGATTGATCGCGTATACGCGCGTAAAAAATAATAAGGAGTAATGGCAAAAAAGAAAGAGAACAACGAAGTATGTAGTTTCTGCGGGCGTCCAATGCCGAATATGTTCAGCGGCATGGACGGCAGTCTTATTTGCTGTGAGTGTATCGAGGCAGGCCATATGCTGGTAGCCAAGATGCCTAAGAAAACAGACAAAGACGATACTTTCGCCAATGAACCATTACCCACACCACGCGCCATTAAGGAGTTCTTGGACCAATATGTCATCGGTCAGGAAACAGCCAAACGCTTTTTATCTGTAGCGGTCTATAACCATTACAAGCGTGTGCTGCAATCGGCTGACGAGGATGGCGTAGAGATAGAGAAGAGTAATATCCTCTTGGTGGGTTCTACTGGTACAGGTAAGACACTCCTTGCCCGCACTATTGCGAAGATGCTCAAAGTGCCTTTTGCTATCGTGGACGCTACGGCGCTCACGCAAGCAGGTTATGTGGGCGAAGATGTGGAGTCATTGCTTGTGCGCCTATTACAGGATGCCGATTATGACCTCACCAAAGCGCAGCGAGGTATTGTCTTTATCGATGAGATAGATAAGATTGCCCGCAAGAGTGAGAACCCATCCATCACACGCGATGTGAGTGGAGAGGGTGTGCAGCAGGGCTTGCTCAAACTGCTCGAAGGGTCTATCGTCAATGTACCACCACAGGGCGGTCGCAAGCACCCAGAGCAGGAGTTTATTCATGTAGATACCAAGAATATACTCTTCATCTGCGGCGGTGCTTTCGATGGTATTGAGCGCAAGATAGCACAGCGTATGAATACGCAAGTAGTGGGATTTGATGCGCAGCACAAAGCCGCTAAACTGGATAAGGATAATCTGCTGCAGTATGTAGCACCGCAGGACCTCAAGTCGTTCGGACTCATACCAGAAATCATCGGTCGTCTGCCAGTTCTCACTTATCTCGAACCATTGGATAAAGAGGCATTGCGTAATATCTTGACCGAACCCAAGAATGCACTCGTGAAACAATATGCCAAACTGCTCAAGATGGATAATGTGGTGCTCAGTTTCGAACCCGAGATGCTTGATTATATCGTCGATAAGGCTTTTGAGAATAAACTCGGTGCGCGTGGATTGCGCGGACTGATGGAGATGGTGATGACGGACTTGATGTTCGAAATGCCGGATAACAAGGATGCCAACGCCGCGCACGCTTTCACGGTCACCAAGCAATACGCAATGGAGAAGATAGAGAAGGCTGACCTTCACCAACTCCAACAAGCATTATAAAAAATAGAATCCCAATCACGGGATTCTTTTTTTATGCTTTTTTGTCTTGTAGCGAAATATATTTAATCCACATCCGCAACCTATTATATATAAAACAAAAATACAGAAAACAAAATGAAAATAGAGAAAACAATTTTTAGGTAACCAAAAACGACGAACCCACCACCGCTATGC
>CALATT010000003.1 GCA_937891905.1 uncultured Bacteroidales bacterium
TCAGCGCATCCTGATTGGTGCGAGATAATAGATGGGCAACCCACTTGCATCGCCTCTAATGGCGATATACCGAATGGTTCGCTCACAGATGGCATGATATATACATCGGACATAGCGAGCATCTCTTGTACTTGCTTGCCTCGCATAAAACCAGGGAAATGGAATTTATCGGCAATACCTCTCTTGGCCACCAAATCAATCATCTCTTCCATCTTATCACCACTACCCGCCATTACAAAGCGTACACCATCGGTCTTGCTGAGCACACGAGCTGCGGCTTCTACAAAATACTCCGCTCCTTTCTGCATCGTGATGCGACCAAGGAAGGTGACAAGTTTATCTTTGCGTGCAGGCTTGGTGAATTCGTCAGGATTGGCTAATGGTTCTACAGCATTATGCACCGTGCTTACCTTATGAGGCGGTTGACCATATTTCTCAATCACCGTGCGGCGTGTGAGTTCACTCACGCACATGATATGATCACATTCATCCATACCGCGCTTCTCAATCGCATACACAGTAGGGTTTACATTACCGCGACTACGGTCAAAATCAGTGGCATGCACATGGATAACCAATGGTTTGCCAGTAATCTGCTTGGCAAATACACCAGCAGGGTAGGTCAACCAATCATGGCTATGGATAATGTCAAAATCCAAACTATGTGCCAGCACACTGGCTACAGCTTCGTAGTTATTGATCTCTTCTATCAAGTTATCTGGATAACGACCAGAAAAACCAATACAACCCAACTCGTCCGTACCAATACGACGATAGTCATATCGAATACCATTGCGCAAGTGGAAATACTCTTCGGCACTCATTCTGCCCGCCATGCGCTCCTGTACATAATGGTAGTCGTTCTCTTTCCATACCACAGGTACACTATTGGCACCAATAATACGAAGGAATGATTGGTCCTCATCACCCCATGGTTTAGGAATGACGAATGTGATATCCATATCTTCCTGCTGCGCCATACCGCGTGTCAAACCATAACTGGCGGTACCTAATCCACCTAAAATATGAGGAGGGAATTCCCATCCGAACATTAGAACTTTCATTGTTGGTCCTCCTTTCCTTGCTCGTTATTGTATTTCTTGAGAGTGTCCAAGATACTGATGACAGACGCCACACTGGAGGCTGCACTCATACCACCATGCCCTTTGTAAGGCGGGTTGCCATCGTAAAACTCATTAAGCGTACCAATGCATAATTCACTCATCTCCTGCTCGTATCCAATCAAAGCGCGCTCCATGAAAGCTACACCACTATGCTTGTACACTTGCATGTAGGCACGCGAGTAAGCCGCAATAGTGGATGGCCATACCACACCATTATGCAGACTGCGATCGCGCTCTACCTGATTGCCATAATACATTGGACGATAGTGACCGCTCTTAGGCGATAAACTGCGCAATCCGCGAGGAGTCAAGAGCTCTTTTGTACATATATCCACTACCGCTTTTTGCTGGCGCTTGTCTAACGGACTGAATGGCAAACCAACAGCCCAAATCATATTAGGACGCACTTCTTTATCCGCATAATCATTGATCACGAAATCGTATAGATAAACGCCATTCCAGAATGTCTTGACAAAAGCATCTTTGGCAATATTTGCTTGGTATTCCATCAAGTCTGCACTCGTCTCCTTACCCATCTCGCGCAACATCTCCGCGGTAAAAAGCATCGCATTATACCACAAGGCATTAATCTCTACCACATAACCCGTACGAGGATTGATTGGCCAACCATTCTCCGTGGCATTCATCCATGTGGCAGGACGCTTGATACCATCCACCCAGATCAAACCATTGCGATGAAGCAAAGCGCGTGGATGGTTCTGCTTACGATAATATGTGATGATATCGGCGCATAATTGACCATATAAATCAGCAGCCTCGCGCAGAGAATATTTATGTGCGAACTTCTGAATGGCGCGAATGAACCATAATAGCACATCGGGCTCGTCCATACCTGTCATCTTAATACCCTCCATGCGACCATTCATGAAATCCAATACCTCTGGAATAGCCGTCTTGTTGATAATCGCATCCCAATATTCAGGACGGTCGATGTCTAATGTACAACTAGCTACAGAGAAGAAAGTGGTGCGAGCATCGGCTTGAAACCATGGATAACCAGCCAATAGATAACATTTATCTCCCTCGCGCTTGTAAAACTGACCCGCAGAATTCTTGAGCGTACTGAACATATCTTCGCGGCTGATACGACGACCCAACTCTTTCTTCCAAGTACCCTTAAGCGTACTCGTCTTACATTCTGTAATACCCGCAGAGAAAATAATACTCTCGCCCTTCTTAATCGGCAATTCAAAATAACCAGGTACCAACAAGTCCTCTTTGTAATCATACCCGCGATCACGCTCCTTGATATACTCAATCCCCTTGTACCATTGTGGGTTATGCGTGTACTGAATAGCCTTACTAAACTGCATATACAGATTAGGGAAATTAGCGTACATCTGATTATAACGCCCATTCTCGCACTCATCCATATTGCTGGATGCAATAGGGTTCTCGTGCGTCAACTCATTCACAGAGCGGAAAGCAAGAAAAGGACGGAAACGCAAGGTGGTAGGACTGCTCGATTCTAATAAGGTGTAGCGAATCAGCACTCGAGGCTCAAAACTGACCAACATGCGCTCTTTCTGAAGCACTACCGCGCCAACACGATAGATAGTACGGGAGATGATCTCGCAGTCAAACTCACGGATGTACTTATGCCCGTTGGGAGAAAAAGTGTTTTCACCATATTGGTGCAAACCCAAATTAAACTCCGCGCCATGCTGGATAACTGTCTCATCCAGCGAACTGAGAAGCACATAATTGTCTTTACCCAACTCAGGCAAAGGCATTACCAATTGGCCATGATACTTGCGTGTGTTGCAATCAACCAGCGTAGTGGAATTATATACACCAGCACGGTTGGTTCGAATCATCTCTTTTTGAAGCGAACGCTCCAAATTAACAAGTACGGTCTTGTCAAAATTTAGATAACTCATAATAGTATGGATTAGTTGTATTTACCACTAAATTTCTCTTGCGCATCTGTCACAAACTGTTTAATGCGCTGCTCTTCCTCTTTCTTGCAAATAAGCAATACACCATTCTGCTCCGCTACAATCATATCCTGCATACCCTGAATAACCGCCAGTTTACCAGGCTCCAAGGTGACTACATTCCCCTCACTCTCGTAGAAAAGTGCTTCGCTATGCAGACTCACATTATGCTGCTCGTCCTTGTCACTCAATTCATATAAAGACCCCCATGTACCCAAATCGCTCCATCCAAAACTAGATGGCATCACATACACATTGTTCGCCTTCTCCATAATGCCGTAGTCAATGGATATGTTAGGACATTTAGGGAAAATCTCTTCGATAAATGCCTCCTCTTTATCCGTACCCATCAGTAACTCACCCTCACGGAAACGATCAGCCACCTCGGGCAATAAATAACGGAATGCCTCGCTAATCGTTTGTAGATTCCAAACGAAAATACCGCTATTCCATAAGAATTCACCACTATCCACAAATACCTTCGCCATCTCTAAGTTTGGCTTTTCAGTAAAGGTCTTCACTGGGAAAATATCAGATGTGCTAATCGCATCTGCCTCCTTGTTGTATTGGATATAACCATAGCCCGTCTCAGGACGCGTAGGACACATACCTAATGTGAGAATAGCCTTGTGCTGCGCTACAAAATCAAATGCCTTAGAAATTGTGTTGCGGAATGTTTCCTCCTCTAAAATAAGGTGGTCACTCGCAGCTACTACCATGTTTACTTGCATCTCGGGTCTGCTCCAATCTTGGTTCTGTGCTGTGAGCCCAGCCTTGCGTAGGCATATAGCGCGTATGTGCGATACGGCATAAGCAATACAAGGAGCTGTGTTGCGGCGCGCAGGCTCGCATAAAATCTGCTTCTCATCCAAATCTGGTACTTGCTCTAAGATAATCTGCTTATACGCCACATTCGTTACTATGAGCATATTCTCAATAGGCACCAATGGACGAAAACGATCTACTGTCATCTGCAGCAAACTGCGACCCGTGCCGAAGAAATCAAGAAACTGTTTGGGCTTCTCGCTGCGGCTGAAAGGCCAAAAACGGCTACCTACACCGCCCGCCATGATTACGCAATAATTGTTTTCTCTCTTTGTCATAATGGTATGATGTGTTTTTCTGTAAAGAATAATTAGCGTGCAAAGATACGAAATAATATTGATATGTGCAAGCGCGCGCAATCTTTTTTTATAAAAAAGAATATTTTAGGCTAAAAAACAATCTTCTTTAAACTTTAAACTTTAAACTTTCAACTATTTTAACTACCTTTGTGTCGTAATTTGGAATAAACTATGCAAAAAAGACTATTGATAGCATGTGTGGTGATTGCTGCGGCAATGTTGGTGGCGTGTAGTTCACCCACCTCTCCGCGTCCATATGGCTATTATCGAATCACCACACCCGATACTTTGTATCGCTCATTCGCATCATACCACCCTGATATGCAAGCATATCCCTATGATTTTGATTTGTCTTGCAATGCCCAAGTTATGCCTCGCCAAAAAGAAGGCGAACGCTATTGGATTAATCTTTATTACCCCGCTTTGGATGCCACTATTCATTGCTCTTATAAACCCCTAAATGGCAATTTGCGCGAACTGACAAACGATGCATTGGAATTTGTCTATAAGAATGCTTCACATGCTACCTCCATCCCCGAGCGTGACTATGCCCATCCTGAAGCGAATGTGTATGGCGTACTATTTGATTTAGAGGGAAATACGGCCTCGTCGTGCCAATTCCTTTTGACGGACTCAACACATCATTTCTTTCGCGCATCCGTCTATTGCAATTGTCCGCCAAATGCAGACTCATTAGCACCCGTTTATGACTATCTTCGCACAGATGTAATACGCCTAATTGAATCATTCCGATGGGAATAACTATGAATCAATCCGTAATAGCACATATACTCGATTCCAAGGCAGCAAACAAACCTTTGCTGGCCATGCTGCTGGATCCTGAAAAAGCGCATATAGAGAATTTGCCTATCACAAAGCAAGTGCAACCAGATATGCTCTTCGTGGGCGGCTCTACAGGAGGAGATACAACAGCATTTATTCGTTCCTTACGAGCAAAACTGCAGCAATTGGAAACAACCATCCCTATCGTGCTCTTTCCAGGGAATGCAGAGCAGTTTACCCCAGCAGCAGATGCGCTCTTATACCTCAGTTTGCTATCAGGGCGCAATCCCGAGATGTTAGTTGGGCAGCAAATAGTAGCGGCACAAATAGTAAAAAAATCGGGAATAGAGGCCATCCCAATGGGATATATACTCATCGATGGAGGAGTGGAGACGAGTGTGATGCGCGTTTCAGGTACTACTCCCATTCCAAATGATGATATACATACGATTGTTTCTACAGCTGTCGCAGCCGAATTGATGGGCAAGAAACTAATTTATTTGGAAGCAGGAAGTGGTGCAAAAACGCCGATTTCATCGGAAATAATCGCCACTGTTAGAGCGGCTATTTCAATACCCATCATAGTGGGTGGCGGCATTCGTACACCACAGCAAATGAATGCTGCGTATAAAGCAGGAGCAAATATAGTCGTCATAGGCAATCATTTTGAGTCTAATCCAGATGATCTGGCGCTTTTTACTTCTCCTCAGTCACCCGCTCCTTCTATCTCCGCCGATGATGAACGCTATATGTCGCTCGCATTAGTTGAGGCACATAAAGCATTGGAGGCAGGAGAAGTGCCTATTGGATGTGTGATTGTCTCCCAAAACCAAATCATCGGTAGAGGACATAACTTGACCGAAATGCTACAAGATGTAACGGCGCACGCCGAAATACAAGCCATCACAGCAGCTACACAAACGATAGGTGGTAAATACTTGCAAGATGCCACCTTGTATGTCACTGTAGAACCATGCGCCATGTGCGCAGGCGCCATCGGATGGGCGCAAGTAAAACGAATCGTATATGGCGCACCTGACCCCAAACGAGGATTTACACAAGTAGCACCCCATGCCTTCCACCCCAAAGCGCAAGTCACTCGCGGAGTGCTCGAAAATGAGTGCAAACAACTCATGCAGCACTTCTTCGCACAAAAGCGAGCCAAATAATAAATCAAAAATCTAAAATTTGCAATCTAAAATCAAAAATCAAAAATCTAAAATCTGCAATCTAAAATATGAAACTTCCCTCCATTCCATCGTATATATTTCGCATTGGTTTATTTGCGATAGTGGCCGTACTTATTGTACTCATGTTTCCGCGATATACGAATACCTTTCGTTATCATTATGAAATAGGAAAACCATGGGGATATAATGCACTCACGGCTGATTATGATTTCTTGATTTATAAGACCGATAACCAGATGGCAGATGAGCAGAAACATCTTATGTCGGGTTTCTCACCATGCTTTAAGTATATTCCAAAAGTGCAACGACAAGTCCTGGTGATCGCGCACCAAGAGATGGATTGGATCAAGGAAGAAGGATATGCCACCATCTCGGTTGTGCAAAATAATGTGCATCGCAAATATGTATTATCAGAGGTCTATACGCCCAAATCAGCATACGAGCATTATGGCTATGAATGTGCTCAAAATCTGGTGCTGGATACAGCCCTCACACAAGCCATGCGCACGAAACAACTGTCTTCTCTCTCTCCTACACAAGGTATGGTGCAGAAAGGAGAACGCATCATCGATAAGGGCGAGATAGTGAATGAACGCACATATCAAATCCTACAATCCTTAGCGCGAGCTACGCAAGATGAGACAACAGCCAATAACCAGCGCGCTTGGTCCATGATGGGCAAATCTATACTGGTGGTGCTATTCCTTTGCTTATTTGTGATCTATCTGTATGTATTCCGTAGGCAGTACCTGAATGATTTATCGATGGTGCTATTCTTCAATATGCTGATGGTAATAGTGGTAGGACTGGCATGTTTGGTGCTTCGATTTGATATGTCCATCTATCTTATTCCTTTTGCGTGGATACCTATCCTGACGAGCGTCTTCTTTGACTCGCGCACAGCATTATTCTTGCATTTCACTACAGTACTTGTCGTTTCTGTCATAGCACCTGCACCTGTGGAATTCTTCTTTGTACAAATGGTAGTGGGCATGGTGGCTGTCTCCTCCTTGAGCGATATGACCCGCCGTGCGCAGTTGGTACAAACATCCGCGTGGATATTTGCAGCACAAGTGGTGGCATATACCTCAATCGTATTTGCCCAAACAGGCACTTGGTCTGCACTCAATCCGTGGTTCTATCTCCATTTCTTTATCTGCGCATTACTTACAATCGGTTGCTACGGACTAATCTATGCCTTTGAGAAAATATTCCATTTTATCTCATCCATCACCTTGGTGGAACTGACAGATATCAATTCGCACCTCTTACTTAGCTTGGCTGAGAAAGCACCTGGCACATTCCAGCACTCAATGCAAGTGAGTAACTTGGCGTCAGAAGCAGCGAAAACAATCGGCGCAAATGCATTACTCGTCCGCACAGGGGCGCTCTATCACGATATAGGGAAAATGGCAAATCCTCAGTGTTATACTGAGAATCAACAAGGAATGGCAAATCCATTATCCTCTATGGATCCCAAAGAAGCTGCGCAGTTAATCATCGCCCATGTGACGGAAGGAGAGCAAATAGCACGCAAGAATAGATTGCCAGAAGTAATCATCAATTTCATCCTTACCCATCATGGCACATCGCTCACACGCTATTTCTATAATACCTATTGCAACGCCCATCCAAACGAAGAAGTGGATAAGGCGCTTTTCCAATACCCAGGACCCAAACCCACCACGAAAGAGGCGGCTATCGTCATGATGGCAGACGCAATAGAGGCACGCTCGCGCAGCATAGAAGATTTCTCGGAGAAATCCATAGCAGAACTTGTTGACCAGATGATTGATACACAAATAGCTGATGGACAATTCTCCGAAACACCACTCTCATTCAAAGATGTGGAAGATATACGCCGCGTCTTCAAAGCACGCATAACGGCGATGAACCATCATCGTATTTCTTATCCAACACTCAATAAAAAATCGTAATCTTGGCAAAGCAACAATTATATTTAGCGCCGATGGAGGATGTTACAGATCCTGCTTTTCGGCATTTATGCAAGCGCTACGGGGCAGATCGCGTCTATACGGAGTTTGTTAATGCCGATGCGCTCACAAGGGATATTGAATCTACTACACGCAAACTGCGTATCCACGATACGGAGCGACCTGTCGCTATACAAATTTATGGTAGAGATCCACAATCCATGGTCGATGCGGCGAAGATTGTAGAGCAAGTACAACCCGACTTTATTGATATCAATTTTGGTTGCCCAGTTAAGAAAGTGGCAGGTAAAGGAGCGGGTGCTGGATTACTGCGTGATGTGCCTAAAATGCTCTCTATCGCCAAAGCGGTAGTGGATGCGGTGCAGATACCTGTAACGGCGAAAACACGCCTTGGATGGGATGATAATGACTTACACCCTGTGCCAGGTAAAACTCCGTTTATCGTCGGTCTGGCAGAAGCATTACAGGATTGTGGAATAACAGAATTGGCAATACACGGGCGAACACGCGCGCAAATGTATAGAGGAGAAGCGGACTGGACACTTATTGGACAAGTGAAGAATAACCCCAGAATGCATATCCCTATTATCGGTAATGGAGATATAACGAGTCCGCAGCAAGCCAAAGAGTATTTCGATCGCTATGGAGTGGATGCAATCATGGTTGGTAGAGCCACTTTTGGATGCCCATGGATTTTTGCGGATATCAAAAATCACTTATTCCCCGATATGCCACCCATCCCCTCACCCACAGGGGATATGGCTGCATGTGTGGAAGTGCTCAAGGAACATGTCATTCGTGCTATTGAATGGTGTGGAAATGATGAGCGAAAAGGTATTATCCATTCGCGCCGACATTTTGCGGCGTCACCGGTTTTCAAAGGACTTACGGATTTCAAACAAACACGCATAGCCCTCCTCCGCGCAGATACCCAAGAAGAAGTATTCTCCATCATGGACGAGATAGTCAATAAATGGGGAAATAGTAGATCGTAAATGGTAAATGGTAAATGGTAAATGGTAAATCGTAAATAAGAAATGGTACATCTAGCCTCTAACAGCGCAGCGGTCTTTTCTAGTTTATCTAGTTGGGCTAGATGGACTAGTTCGGCTAGATGGACTAGTTCGGCTAGAAAAATAATACTCACTACTCTGTACTTGATACTCACTACTCGATAATGTAAAATTTATCTTTGTTTATGGCTGGCGGTTGAGAGTTCGTAATTAAGCAGCAATCCGCTGCGCGGAAAAGGGATTTAGTACGCGCTGGGAGCTCGCTCACGAGCGCGTGGTAAAGAACTTTACGCTCAAGGCCGCGTAGGCCGATAATTACGAATTATCAAACGGCAGTGTTTATTTAGGTTTATTTACCATTAAAATGTTTTTTATATTTTCATTTTGTTTTTATTGTTTTTGTTCGATAAAAATATAGAATGCACAATACAATGAGAAATTTCTTTTATTCCAACGCTCTCTGGCTCTCTATGATAATAGGTGTCGTAGGCTATAAATGGCTCCATTATGGCAGCCCTATCTTGCCTACACTCATCTTCTTAATGCTCTTCTTTACTTTCTGTAAGATAGATCCCAAAGACCTGCGCCTCCGTGCATGGCACTGGGCTGTATTAGCTGTGCAGATAGGCATTAGCATAGCCTCCTATTATCTACTGCTCCTCCTTACCCACGATGTGGTCGTAGCCCAAGGACTCATGATGTGTTTCATCATGCCCACAGCTACAGCAGCGCCTATCATCGCAGGCAAGTTAGGCGGCTCAATACAAAACCTCACTACATTCACCCTGCTAAGCAATTTTGCAACAGCTATCGTCGTCCCTATCTTCTTTCCGCTTATCTATCAAACGGCAGGAATGACTTTCTGGCCTGCTTTCTTACTGATAATAAGTCGTATAAGCCCTCTTTTGTTAGGCCCGTTTGTGGCTGCTTGGCTGCTCAGATGGGCATATAATACATACCAGCGCTATAAGACAAAGCACAACCCTTCATACCCCTCTTCGTCCTTCGAACTGCCTCACGCACTCGCGCCTATGCCGTTCTATTTATGGGTGGGAACGATCATCTTTCTCATGGCGCAACTCACCAATAGCATTATTGCCGATTGGACCTCTATACAATTATCTACCATTATTTGGCTTTTGGTAGGCTCCTTCATAGCTTGCCTCATTCAGTTCTTCGCAGGCAAGTATATCGGTTGGCGCCTTCCTGCCGCTACCAAAGGACATGAGTACGAAGAAGTGCTCCTCAATCCCAATACACCGCGTGATATGCCTACCATCAGTAGTATTACGGCGGGGCAAGCCTTTGGGCAAAAGAATACCACTTTAGGAGTATGGATGGCGCAGACCTATCTCAATCCTCTTTCTGCACTTGGTGCCGCGGCGTATATCATATGGCAGAATATCTTCAATTCAGCCCAACTCTCTCGTGCCGCTCACGGCAAGAGAATTTGAATTGTAAACTTCAGTTGCTAAAAAGAGAATAAAAAGCAAATATCCCCCATTAAATTTGTTTATACCACATAAAAGCAGTACCTTTGTACTCGCTTTGGATAAATCCAACCTATCAAGTCCTTATTTACTTCGTACATCGTACATAGTAAATCGTACATCGTAAATGGTAAATGATAAATGGTTTTATCTATCTAGGCTAGTTTATCTAGAAATCTAAAAGTCTATTTCTTCTATTTCTTCTAGTTCTTCTAGTTCGGCTAGATGGACTAGTTGGGCTAGAAATCTAAAAATCTAGAGTTCTAGATATCTATCCCCAGCAATAGCATTGCTGTTTTTGAAGCAAATGTAATGAGCGCTTTTTTGTTAGTGAGTAAAACGAACGCGTTTTTGTGAGCAGCCCATCGT
>CALATT010000004.1 GCA_937891905.1 uncultured Bacteroidales bacterium
TCAATGGTTGGTACACAGCCGCTACAGGTGGCACCTTAGTGGGCGCAGCAGGTGATTCTTATGCTCCTTCTGCCGATATTACCTTGTATGCACAATGGACAGAGAACGCAGTAGAACCCGCGCCAGGAGAATGTATTACTTTGGTTCAAGGATCAAAGAATGCAGGCAATACAGCCATGGATGCAACAGTAGGAACGATTGTTTCTAACGGAGGACAGGAGTCCGAAAACTATATAAAATTGTCTGGTGATGGTACTGATGCGAAAAACCATTTTAAACTTACAGCGAAAGCTGGTTATGCCATTAAAGCAGGCGATATATTAACAGTTACGGTGTATAATAAAGGTAATAGTACCGTTGCTGTAGGATTTAAGATTGGTTCAACATCTCATACTGCAAATATTCCTGCCAAAGCAGAGGGCGATGTAGTTTATACATTACAAGCAGGCGACATCGTGGATGGTAAGGTTACAATTATTCGTGCTTCTTCTGACGATCGTTATAAATCGATCCTTCTTGAGCGCTGTACACCTGAACTTTGCACCCCACCAGCAGCACCAACGGCATTAACTGCTACGGCTGTGGGCAAAGCAAGCGCAACGCTCACCATTACAGATGACGAAACACCAGCAAGTTACGATATTTATTACTCAACCAATAGCACCGCGCCTGATGCAGCTACCGCAGCCACAACTACTACGACAAGCAAGACGGTAACGCTCACTGGTCTCACACCTACTACTACTTATTATGCATGGGTGCGCGCTGTGTGCGACGAATCCAATAAGAGCGAATGGGTTGCGCTGACAGGTGGGTTCTTTACCACCGTTGAGGCCTATACTGGAAATTACTACAATTACATAATTGGTAGTGCAAAGGTAGAGAATGGCGATTGGATACCGGGTCAAGATGGTAAGTTCGGCATATGGAAATACACCAATACGGATATAGGACCAACACTTGTTGCTACTACAGATATCACATGCTCTACTACACCAAACGGAGGAAGTGGTTACTATAATACCAAAGATATCGCACTCGTAGATGATCCAAACCAATGGTCTACAAGTCAGAATAGCACACGAACCCTCAAGATGTTCAAGGTGGAGGGAAATGCGACAGTTGAATTCGATCTCGGTTCGCTATTGGCAGACAAGATAGCATTCTACTCATATCCTGGCAGCAATGATCCTTATTCCGTTTCTTTCTATACCAATCAAGGTACAGAGACGAAGCAAATAGAAGCGAATAGTAAAGAAAAATGGTATTCTTTACACCTCGATGAAGGACCATATGTAGGCAAGTTTGGCATTACAAACGGAGTGAAAAGTTCTCTTTACGCCGTAGTGGTATATATTCCAGAAGTGAATATTACCTATAATGCAAATAGTGGTTCAGGATATATGGATTCTGAAAAGGCACCATGCGGAGGAAAAATAAACTTATCACTCAATAAATTCCATAAGCCAGGAATGTTATTCGGTGGTTGGACACTCAGCGCAGACGGCACAGGCGAAGTGATAGCAGATGGCGCTCAATTCACTACCACGAAGGATGTTACCCTATACGCAAAATGGATTGAACCTTGTGATGCCGAACCAACACTCAAACTCTATAATCCAAATATCACTGTATGGGATGGAGAAAGAGTAGATTTGACACTCGCAAGTGTTATCTGTAATTTTGATACCACGGGCATTAAATATACTTATTCTATCACTCCTGCAATCCCTGGATGTAATTATCAGTTCTTTGATAATCAGTTCCATATTATAGGTGTTCCAAATGTGGGTAATACCACTGCGAAAACATACACCCTCACCCTTACATTGACCAATGATTGTCCTGATCCTGTGAGTGTGCAGGCTGTGCAAAATATAACCGTATTGCCTAAAGACCAAAAGGCAAGAATAGCACTTATTTTAACAGGTGAAGAAGGAGGCGGATTTAATGAATATACTCCGGATGATGCTACAGCATGTGCAGGTTTAATTGACTATTTGAATGATTTCTATTCCATCACATGCGTCAATGGTTATGCCACTAAGAATGAAGCAGAAATAGCAAATTATTATAAGGATTATGATTTGCTCATTGTGACGGACTTCTTAAATACTGGTAAAGGATATACCAATGCCATTGGTACACTCATTGATAAGAAGCCAATCCTCAGTTTTGAGGCATATGTAGCGGGTGAGAATGGTTCTAACTGGCATATCGGTTCCAATCCTGTTGACCCAAAACCTAAGGTGCAGAAGATGAAAATCCTTTGCGCAGGACATGCTATCTTCGGAAATGACACCTATGAGGGAAATCCAATCACAGTGGTGCAGCCAGATACTACGGTGCAAGTACTCAGTTCGTTGAGTGGCGAAGACGATGCTAAGGGACTCCAAGGATTTACAATCAACGAAGCACCTGACTTCCTCTTCTTGGCTACTGTGCGTGATGCGAATAATAATAGAGATCTCATCGTTTGCTGCGAGCGCCAAGTGGTATTCACTGGTCGTCTCATGATCTATGGTATCAACTCCTACGAAATGGATAATCTATCTCCAGCAGGAAAAATCATCATGCGCCAAATGGTAGATTACCTCTTGCTGACAGACGAAACCGCTTTGGCAGACTGCGCGCTTGTCTTCGATAATGGTGGCAAAGAAAAACCAGCAGGAAGTGGTGATCATTTATGGTCTAATCCTAAGAACTGGGCACCAGGACGAAACATCATTCCTACTCCATACCACCCAACGCGTATCATCGCCGAATGTCATGTTGACATAGAGGACGCGCACGCGGGTAGCGTGAAGATTAATAGAGGTGTTACCGCCACAGGCGACTCTCTCACGGGACGAATCATCGTACAACCACACGGTGGACTTACCGTAGCAGGATTCGTCTATCGCGTGAATGATATACGCTATGCTGTACCACTACAAACAGTAGAAGACGATATCCTCATCCAAGCTAATGCAACTCATAACGGCGCATTGGTGTATGGCAATAAAGACTCGGATGTACACGCTACGGTACAGTATTATAGCAAGGGCGAAGGCTCAAGCACAGCCAATCCAGTATGGCAATACATGGGTACACCACTCCAAGCAGACAAAACAGCAATCTCAATGTATTACAAAGCATGGATGTGCCGCTGGACTACTACATCTGATGGCAGTCTCGGTGGCTTATGGCAATGGGTGGAGAACGAAGATGTGATAGAACCATTTGAAGGCTATTGTATCACCCAAGAGGCAGCCAAGACCTATACATTGGTTGGACGACTCAACCCACCTGTTACCCAGCGAATAATCCTTAATAATCGCGATGCAGATGGATATGCCTTCGCTGCCAATAGTTGGACAGCGCCTATTAAGATTCAAGAAATGGCAGACGATGACTTTACCAATGCGGAGAAATCAATATATATCTATTATACAGGTTCGTATAAAGAATGGCAAGAGGGACAGCCAGATATAAATGATAATATTGTCACCAAGCGTGGACAATATGGTGTAGTACCTATCCACGCTGCACCATATGTGGCAGGGGCAGACTCGGTTATCCCAGCAATGCAAGGATTCTTTGTCAAAGCAACAGCTCCAGCTGCCTATGTGGACCTCGTTTATAATAGAGTAGTATACGATTCTAAGTATTTCAAGACATCTACCGAACCAATGCGTGTTGCGGCGCGTGATGCGAAACCAGAAGTGCTAAAAGTAGAACTCAAAGGACCACGGAGTGGAGACCAGTTCTATATGCTCATTCGCCCTGATTTCAACGAGCAATTTGTAGATGGATGGGATGGTCGCAAGATTGAGGGAGATCCTAATATGCCAATGCTCGCAGTCATTAAGGAATGTGGTAATATGGCAGTCGCAGCAGTGGAGACAGCCAATAATCATTATCTGTCCTTCCGAGCAGGAAAAGACTCACTCTATACCTTCTCATTTGAGTATGATAGTGATCAGCCATTGTATCTCTATGACCAACTCACTGAGAAATCAACCGAGATAAAGACAGGTAATACATACACCTTCGAGGCTACCAATAACGAACCTACGCAGCGCTTCTTAATTACAGATACACCACGAGAGATTCCTACCTCAATTACTCTCGTTGAAACCGAGAATAGTCTCTATTTTGAGAACTATGGCAATCAACTCGTTCGTGTGCGTATAGTGGATATGCAAGGTAGAGTAATATATGCATGCAATACTACCGATGAAATCGTGCATATTCAGCCATATTTGCCACTGGGTGTATATCTTGCACACATCACAATGGGCAATGAATCCAAAGTAGTTCGATTAATAGGAAAGGAGGATAAACGATGAAACAGTTTAGAATACAATTACTGATTGCATTCGTCGTATTTCTATGCGGGTCTGCATTAATTGGAGCAATATATATATTGTCCACCAAAGATGTTTCGATTGCCAAACCAGGACAGGTTGTCTCTGTTTCGCGCCCGTCACCAGTAGCCAAGCCATCCTTGCCTAATCGTTTGGCGCTTCGCTCTAAGCTGATACGCCATGTGCATTCGCCTTATTCAGCGCACACGACTGCTAATACTCCTAATGCACCTATGCAGTCTGTTCGAGGAAAAGGTTTATATACCACAAGCAGTGCGCAAGTCACAACCGTAGGCGGTGGAGGTAATGCTTCTGTGCCATTCACTATTAGCCACTCTTCATCACGCCAAACACCAAATCAGCAAATAGGAATGCCTACAACGAATTTCTTGGCTCTCGCTTCTACGCGCTCTGTGGCAGCACCTGGAGAATCCAATGCGCCTCAAATGGCAAGCCTCGCCTCTGCACCACGCAGAGCACCAGGCCCACCTGTTATAACAGGTCCGCTGGAAGAAGAGAATCAACTCGTTGAACACCCACAACCTGTAGGCAAATCATGGATAATGTTGCTTTTGGTTGCTGCTTATGCATGCCTATTGGCACGAAAAAAGCAACTCAAATGCAGTGAGAAGTAAAAAAAACACAATAATAATTGTGTATGTAAAAAAAAAGTAGTAACTTTGCAGCCCGTTTATGCATATGTATGTGTAAGCGGGCTGTATTAGTATGACCAATAAACGAAAAATAATCAACGATCCTGTCTTTGGGTTTCTATCCATTCCCAATGACTTAATATACGATGTGTTGCAGCACCCTTATGTGCAGCGATTGGGACGCATTCGCCAATTAGGACTCTCATGTCTCGTCTATCCCGGTGCGATGCATAGTCGTTTCGGGCATTCAATTGGTGCAATGCATCTTATGCAAGAGGCTATTCATTCGCTCCGTGCCAAGGGTGTGGAAATCACAGATAGCGAAGCCACCTCTGCTATGATTGCTATCTTGCTGCACGATATTGGCCATGGGCCATTCTCCCATGTGCTCGAGCATACTATTGTGGATGGCGTTACGCATGAGGATATATCGCTCATCATGATGGAGCGTATCAATCAGGATTTGCGTAAGGAGGGCGAATCAGGACCACTGGATGAAGCCATCGCTATCTTTAAGGATGACTATCCCAAGCATTTCTTGCACCAACTCATATCCAGTCAGTTGGATGTGGATCGAATGGATTACCTCTGCCGTGATTCGTTCTTCACGGGTGTGCAAGAGGGACGAGTAGCCAGCGAGCGCCTTATTAAGATGCTCGATGTGCGCGATGATAAACTGGTGGTGCAGCAGAAAGGTATATATTCCGTGGAGAAATTCTTAGTGGCACGCCGATTGATGTACTGGCAGGTATATCTGCATAAGACCTCCGTGGCAGCAGAGCAGCACCTCATCAAGATTCTCTCACGCGCCAAACAATTGGCTAAACAGGGCAAGGAACTCTTCTGCTCGCCAGCATTGCGTTTCTTCTTGTATCAGTCCGTTACAATGGATATGTTTAGCCCCACTTCGGTTGCGCTCGACCAATATGCACTCTTGGATGATACAGATGTTTTATCGGCTATCAAAGCATGGATCAGTAATGAGGATAAAGTGCTTAGCATACTTAGTCTCACCTTTGTTAATAGGCAACTCTTCCGCGGCGAATTGTTAGAGCAGCCGCTTACCGATACGCAAAAAGCAGAACTCAGCAAGAGATATGCGCAGGCTGTGGGTATCACCGAGGAGGATGCGCAATACTGCTTTGTGGAACATGTCTCCACCAGCAATACCTATAGCGAGAAAGCGGATTCAATTGGTATCTTATACGGAGATGATACAGTGCGCGATATAGCGCAAGCAAGCGAGATATTAGACCTCAATGCGCTTACTCGCAAACCACAAAAGATTTATTTATTTAGTTATCGACTGTAATGGAATTTAGTGCACAGCAAATAGCCCTCTTGTTGGGCGGAAAAGTATATGGTAATGCATCCGCATCCGTGTCGGATGTGGCGCCTATTGAGCAAGCGCAAGCGCATCAGCTTTCTTTTGTAACAGAGGAAAAATACTTGCCTTTTATCGCCACATCTCAGGCGGGAGTAATATTAGTGACTCAATCCCTTCTAAACGACTCTATCATTGCTGCTGCGCAAAATGCATCTTCAGCACTGATTGCTGTAGAGAATGCACGCGGAGCGATGGCGCAGTTATTGCAATTAGTGGCCAAGACCATCAATCCCACTCGCCAAGGAATAGAGCAACCCTCTTTCATCGCAGAAGGAGTGTCCGTTCCAGAAGATGCGTATATCGGGGCCTTTGCCTACATCGGTAAAAGTGTACGATTAGGCAAGGGAGTGCAAATATATCCACAGGTCTATTTAGGCGATAATGTTGTTATTGGGGATAATACTATCCTCTATGCAGGCAGCAAAGTGTATTATAATTGTCAAGTAGGAGCTAATTGTATCATCCATAGCGGCGCGGTGATTGGCGCAGATGGTTTTGGATTCGAACCAGACTCCAAAGGGCTTAACCAAAAAATACCACAGATTGGCAATGTGGTCATAGAGGATGATGTGGAAATAGGAGCCAATACTACTATCGACCGCGCTATGATGGGCACAACTATTGTGCGCTCAAATGCTAAATTGGATAATCTTGTCCAGTTGGGCCATAATGTCGAAATAGGGCAATCCACTTTTATGTGCGCGCAAGTAGGCGTAGCGGGTAGTACTAAGATAGGTCACCACTGCATACTGGCAGGACAAGTAGGCGTAGCAGGACATATAGAGATAGCAGACCAATCAGTCTTCGGCGCCCAAACAGGTGTGGCTGGCAGCGTTAAGAAACCAGGTATATACCAAGGTTCACCGGCCATAGACGCATCGGTGTGGAGAAGAGCCATAGTGGGCTTTAAGCAACTACCAGAGATGATTAAGAAACTAAATGAGTTAGAAAAGAAATTATGAGTAAGCAACATACATTAAAAGAGTCTTTCACACTCAGTTCTATAGGATTGCATACAGGTTTGCAAATCACTGCTACCTTCTTGCCTGCACCGGAAAATACAGGTGTTTGTTTGCGCCGTGTGGATTTGCCTAAGCAGCCATGCTACCAAGCTTTAGCCGATTATGTGTCAGCCACAGAGCGAGGAACCGTCCTTGAGCGAGGCGCATGGAAAATCAGCACCGTAGAGCATGCGCTCAGCGCATTATATGCAATGGGAGTGGATAACTGTATTATCGAACTCAATGCACCTGAGATGCCTATCTTGGATGGTAGTGCACGCTTTTATATCAAAGAGATACAACGAGTAGGATTGCAAGAGCAAGACGCAGAGCAGAAAGTATTCGTCGTTACCGAACCAATCGAATACATTTCCGAGCATGGCCATAAAATGATTATCGAGCCATGCGACCATTACGAAGTGGATGTCACCATCTCTTTCCCTTCTGTGCTACTTAGAGAGCAGCATGCATCGCTCACGAATCTTGAGGATTATCCCCAAGAAATTTCTGCAGCACGCACTTTCTGCTTTGTGAGAGAAATAGAACCACTACTCAATGTGGGTCTCATCAAGGGAGGAGATCTCAAGAACGCACTTGTTATTTATGAGACAGAGATGTCACAAGAAGGAATGGACCTTTTCTGCGATAAGTTGGGACAACCACATGTGGATGCTTCTAAACTGGGCTACCTCTCGCCTCTAAATTACCAGAACGAGCCTGCTCGACATAAACTGCTCGATGTAATCGGAGACTTGTCACTCTTAGGAGTACGCATACAGGGCAAAATCACAGCGTACAAACCAGGCCATACCTTCAATACCCAATGTGTGCGCCGATTGAGAAATAGAATGTTAAACGAATAATTCATAATAAATACAACTACAAATGGCAAATACTATCAGCCCATTAGCATGTATTCATCCCAATGCCAAGATTGGCGAGAATGTGACTATCGGTCCCTTCGTATGCATCGAGAGCGATGTGATAATCGGAGATCATTGTGTCATCGACGCAAGTGCAACCATATGCCAATATACGCAAATAGGTAATAATTGTCATGTGTTCCCTTCTGCTGTTATTGGAGCAATACCGCAGGACCTTAAATTTCGAGGAGAAGAGACTTGGACTATCATAGGCGATAATAATGTCCTCCGTGAGTTCGTCACTGTGCATCGTGGTACAGCCAGCAAAGGCAAAACCATCATAGGCAATAATAACCTCATTATGGCATATTGCCATGTGGCACATGATTGTGTGCTCCATAATAATATCATCATGTCCAATGCAACGCAGTTGGCTGGCGAGGTGGTAGTGGATGATTTTGCTATCATCGGAGGTGGCTCGTTAGTCCACCAATTCACACATATCGGTTCGCATGTGATGATCCAAGGAGGTTCAAAAATCAATAAGGATGTGCCTCCATATGCTATCGCAGCACGCGAACCCATCGCATTCTGTGGCATCAACTCTGTGGGGCTTAACCGCCGCGGATATACGCCAGAGCAGATACATACCATCCAAGAAACCTATCGCCTCATATACAATAATGGTATGAATACCACGCAGGCAATTGCATATATCGAAGCCAATATGCCTGTCTCCACGGAGCGCGATACAATCCTTTCTTTCATCAAATCCTCCCCACGAGGAATCATCAAAGGCTAATAAAATAAATACATCAATATGACAAACGAAAAAATGGTCAATGACCCAAGTGTAAACGAAGCTCGAAGTCTCAACTTTATTGAGCAGATAGTAGAGAAAGACCTCTTAGAAGGTAAGAATGATGGACGCATACAAACGCGTTTCCCGCCAGAACCAAACGGCTATCTGCATATCGGACATGTCAAGGCTATCTGCATGGACTTCGGTATCGCTGAGCGATATAATGGAGTATGTAACCTTCGATTTGATGATACCAATCCTGCCAAAGAGGATACTGAATATGTAGACTCTATCGAGCGCGACATCGCTTGGCTCGGATTTAAATGGGGACAGATATACTACGCTTCTGATTATTTCCAGCAGTTATACGACCTTGCTATCCGATTCATCAAAGAAGGAAAAGCCTATGTGGACGAGCAGACTGCAGAGCAGATAGCAGAGCAGAAAGGTACGCCTACCGAACCAGGTGTTAACTCTCCATATCGCGATAGACCTATTGAGGAGAACCTTCAGCTCTTTGAGGCTATGCAGCGCGGAGAGATTGAAGAGGGTAAAATGGTATTGCGTGCGAAAATCGACATGGCAAATCCGAATATGCACTTCCGTGACCCAATCATTTATCGTATCATCACCTCACACCCACACCACCGCACAGGTCGTCAGTGGAATGTGTACCCAATGTACGATTTCGCACACGGACAGTCTGACTATTTCGAGGGTGTGACACATTCTATCTGTACATTGGAGTTCACTGTGCACCGCCCATTATATGACTATTTTATCGACCAATTCGCTGGACCTAACTTCGCAGGATTATCTCCATGGGGATCTGATTATCGTCCTACTCAATATGAGTTCAATCGACTCAATATCACCTATACCGTCATGTCCAAGCGTAAGATGCTTCAGCTTGTGAAGGAAGGATTGGTAGCAGGTTGGGACGACCCTCGTATGCCTACAGTTTGTGGTCTTCGCCGCCGCGGTTATACACCACAAGCCATCCGTAATTTTATGGATAAGATTGGTTATACCAAAGTGGAAGGAATGATCGACCAAAGTCTCCTTGAGCATACTATCCGCGAGGACCTTAAAGAAACAGCACCACGCGTATGTGCTATCTTCGATCCTGTCAAATTAGTCATCACCAACTATGACGGAGAAGGCGAGACCATCATCGCAGAGAATATAGACGGACATGCAGAACTTGGCACCAGAGAGATGATTTTTGGTAAAGAACTATATATCGAGCGCGGTGACTTCCTCGAGCAAGCCGATAATAAGTTCTATCGCCTCAGTCCTGGTGGACGCGAAGTGCGACTCAAGAGCAGTTATATCATCCAAGCCACAGGTTGCGAAAAGGATGAGAATGGTAATATAACCACCGTGTATGCCACCTACGACCCTGATTCTAAATCAGGTACAGAAGGAGGTAATCGCAAGACGAAAGCTACCATCAACTGGGTGGAGTGCAACTCTTGCCTTGATGCAGAAGTGCGCCTCTATGACCGACTCTTCGCATGCGAGAACCCATCGGCAGAAGAGGGTGATTTCCGTGAACTGCTCAATCCAAATAGCTTAGAGGTGAAAAACATCAAGGTGGAAGGTTCATTGCGTAGCGAATGTAAGGACTATCCTGCTAATAGCGAAGAAGTGCTCAATATGAACCATTACCAATTGCTCAAGCAAGGCTATTTCGTAGTGGACCCAGATACCACTTCTAACCATCTTGTGCTCAACCGCACCTGCTCACTCAAAGATAACTACCTCAAGTAATGAGTAGGCGCTCGCGCCGCCCCATCGCCTTCCCTTCTCCTCTCCCTTTAGGGAGGGGTCGGGGGTAGGCTTTTCCTCGCCCATCTCCCATCGCCTCTCCCTGTAGCCTCTCCGAGGTGTAAAAGATGTTTTTTATATTTTTGCTGTCGCAAAGGCATTTACATCCTGCGGATGTGGAGA
>CALATT010000005.1 GCA_937891905.1 uncultured Bacteroidales bacterium
AACTCGGCATCACCTTCATCTATGTCACACACGACCAAGAAGAAGCGCTCACGCTTAGTGACCGCGTAGTGGTGATGAATGAAGGCAAAATTCAGCAAATAGGTTCCCCTACCGACATATACAACGAACCACAAAACTGCTTCGTGGCTGACTTTATCGGAGAAAGTAATATCCTTGATGGCACCATGATCAAAGACCGCAAGGTGGAGTTCTGTGGTCATGAATTCACATGTATTGACGAGGGTTTTGGAGAAAACAACCCCGTTGATGTCGTTATCCGACCAGAAGATATCTATATCTGGTACGAAGGAGAGAAAAATGCTAATCAAGACGACCTCGATATAGACGACCGTATTCCTAAAGGACGATTCACCAAACTACATGGCGAGGTACAGAGCTGTATCTTCAAAGGTGTGCACTACGAGATGCGCGTACTCACAGCCGATGGATATGAGTTCTTGGTGCAAGACTATCATGAGTTCTTACCAGGACGCGAAGTGGGTATGTTGGTCAAACCCGAAGATATACAAATCATGCACAAAGAGCGCTATATGTATAATATCTTTGAGGGCGAGATAACCAAAAACGGCAAAGTGCGTTTCTTGGATACCGAATGGGAAGTAGCACAAAAGCAGATAGCACCTTTCAGCGCAGGAGATAAAGTGCAAGTGAAAGTGCCATTCAAAGCAGTGGACTTGCAGGACTACGAAGAAGAAGGTACTCTATCTGGCGAAGTGCATTTCATTCTCTTCAAGGGTAACCATTACCATCTCACCATCCGCACAGACGAAGGATATGATATCTATGTAGATACCAATGAAGTATGGGACGACGGCGACCGAGTAGGTATCGTCATTCCAAAGAATGCTATTCTTTTAGAGGAGTCAGAAGTAAGGAACCAAGAATAAGGATAAGGAAATGAATAAACTTCTTCAAATAGTTTCCTCACGCCGCACATGGGCATGGCCCTATGTGCTCTTCATGGCGCTCTTCGTACTACTGCCACTCATCTTAGTGGCGGTATATGCCTTTACTGACATAGACGGACGATTTACTTTGCATAATTTTGTGAAGTTCTTCTCACATAGCGAGGCCATCAGCACTTTCCTCTACTCGCTGATGATTGCCGTATTCAACACGCTCATCTGCTTATTGATAGGATACCCTGCAGCATACATCATGGCAATGGCAGACTTCCGCACACCTAAAGTGATGGCGATGCTCTTCATCCTGCCGATGTGGATCAACTTCCTGCTACGCACTATCGCTACGGTGGAATTATTTAATATGTTCGGATTGCCATTGGGTGAAGGAGCATTGCTCTTTGGACTATGCTATGATTATCTACCATTCATGATTTATCCTATTTATAACACCTTGCTCAAGATGGATACTTCACTCATAGAAGCAGCACAGGACCTTGGGGCGAATAAATGGACCTGCTTCTGGAAGGTGATTGTACCTCTCTCCATGCCAGGTATTTATAGCGGTATTGTGATGGTATTCATGCCTACGGTCAGCACATTCGCAATTGCTGAACTGCTCACTCGCAATAATATCAAATTATTCGGTTCACTCATACAAGATTATATCACCACCACCGACCTGCTCAACTACGGTGCTGTCTTGTCATTAGTGTTATTAGTAATTATCGGTATCACCTCTTTCTTTGGGGATAATGATACTTCAAGCGCAGAGAAAGGAGGACTGGTATGAGAAAATACACTATCCTACTCTTTCTAATATTCGCGCTCGGCGTGTCTGCGCAATCAAATATTCACCATCAGTTACGCATTGCGGCTACCACCACGAATGCCCTATTGGATACTTTCCCTGATACCTATGCATCAGAGAAAATCAATATATCTCTTCTTCACGGCGAGTATGCCTTATTAGACGGCACCAGTTCATTGGATACCTTTGATATCCTCTTTGCGCATAGTCATCTACCCCAAGCCGCAGCATGGGGAGATAGCGTCTATTCATACACCGATACCGAAGGCACACAATGGACTATCTGGCAGAATAGCAAGGAGATTAAGAATCGCACCAAGCGCGTCCTTGTAAGCAATGCCCAAGAGGCAATGCGTATTTATATTACTTCCCATACGCAGCAAGAGTCACGCGTTGTGGCATGGGTAGGATGGATTATGGCTGCGCTACTACTCATTGCGGGTGTATGCTATACTCTCTTCACATGGCGAGCACGCAAAGCAGAAAAAGACTTACCTTTTGTGGAGCAAGAACGATTACGGAGAAAAAGAAACGATAATAGACGCCATTATGGTTCGCAACTATACCTATGGTTGCTCCTCCTTGTGCTCTATGCCCCCATTGCACTCATTGCCGTCTTCTCATTCACAGAGAGCAAGGTGTTGGGTAACTGGACCGGTTTCTCTTTCGACCTCTACCTCAATCTCTTCTCTGGCAAAGCCGATGCTGGGCTCAATAATGCCATCATCTACACGCTGCTTATCGCACTCATCGCTGCCGTATGCTCCACTATACTCGGCACACTCGCAGCGATAGGTATATACAATATGCGAGCAAAACAACGCAAAGCTGTCAGCTTCCTCAATTCTGTACCGATGATCAATCCAGATATCATCACAGGTATATCCCTCTTCTTGCTCTTCGTGGCATTGGGTATCAGTCAGGGACTGGCTACAGTATGTATCGCGCATGTGGTATTCTGCACGCCGTATGTGGTGCTCAGCGTGTTACCTCGATTGAGTCGCATGAACCCCAATACCTATGAGGCAGCGCTCGACCTTGGCGCCACACCCGCACAGGCATTACGCATGGTGATGTTGCCCGAATTGTGGCCTGGCATGCTATCAGGATTTATATTGGCACTCACACTCTCCGTGGATGATTTTGGTGTCACTTTCTTCACCAAAGGAAGTGGCGGATTGGAAACACTGAGCACCTTCATCTACTCCGATGCGCGAAAAGGTGGTCTTACGCCCGAACTGCGTCCACTCTTCACCATCATCTTGCTCGTCATGCTCACGGTGCTGGTATTCATCAACCTCCGCGAACGAAAAATCAAACAAGAATAATAAAAACTCACTACAATGAAAAAATCCTTTTTTGGTACCTTGTACCTTGTGATCTTGTCACTCATCATGGTTTCATGCGGCGGAACAGACCGCATGCAGCAAATCAAAGTGCTTAACTGGGCAGACTATATTGACGAGAATGTCAAGAATGGTTTTGAACAGTGGTATTATGAGCAAACAGGCGAGAAAATAGAACTCGTGTACGAGACATTTGATATCAACGAGACTGCCCTCACTAAAATCGAAGTGGGACACGAAGACTATGATGTATTCTGCCCATCGGAGTATATCATTGAGCGCATGTTCAAGAAAGGACTCTTGCTGCCTATCGACAAGAGTATTATTCCAGACTCTATCTATTACTTTGATAATATATCTCCATTTGTGACCGATAAATTCCAGCAGATGGCTCCTACGGCAGATATCACCGTGAGCGATTATGCAGTGGGATATATGTGGGGCACCACAGGATTTATCTATAATCCTCAATATGTAGATGTGAATGAACTGCAGTCTTGGGATGCTATTCTCAATCCTAAATTTGAGAATCGTATCCTCATGAAGGATGCCTTCCGCGATGTATATTCCGTATTGGTGCTATACGCTTACCGCGACCAGATAGCAGCGGGCGAAGTGGACCGTAACGAATTAGTACACCATGTAACAGCAGAACGCGTCAATGCTGTCAAGGAGATACTCCTACAAGCCAAGAATCAGATCTGCGGATGGGAAGTGGACTTTGGCAAAGAAGAGATGACCAAAGGTAAAGCATGGCTCAACCTCAGTTGGTCTGGCGATGCACAATGGGCTATTGACGAAGCTGCTGAAGTGGGTGTAAACCTTGAATATTTCGTGCCACAAGAAGG
>CALATT010000006.1 GCA_937891905.1 uncultured Bacteroidales bacterium
GTAACTTACAAGGAGTTAGTGCAGCTGCGCAACCATTCAAAATTATTGCCTGGTAATTGGTATCGGCTTGTTGATTATATAACCACTGTCGCCAATGTAGCTAATGCTCGGAGTGCAGAACACCCCTTTGATTTATTTGTATTAGCCATTGCTGAAAATACCCTTTCTGAAGAAGCACATGCGATTATATCTAATCGCGATACTGGGGGGTATTTCAAGAAATGTCAACTAGCTGCTTGGCGTGTCTGGTATTGCCTTGACAACGATAGTAAGCATTTCCAATGGGCCAATCCAAATGGTACGGGTGTAATCTATCGCCTCATTGACGAGCACGGCAATGATTGCCCTTATGATTTCAAAAATATTCAGTTCAAGCGTTGGGCTATTACTGACATTACCAGTGAAAAACTGACCGATGATGCTATGGAGTGTTTACAATCTATTTACTGCATTGATAGGAACGGTGGCAAACACTATGCTACTAAAGATGTTTATGGGAATTGGGTACCATATGGTGATGGTACTTCTTTTGAGATAGACGAGGGCGATTTTGGCTGGTACTATACTTTCCATGGCATGAGTAGTGATGATGGAGAAACTATCAAAGATTCATACGATAGTACCGTGAGACAATTTCAGATATCAAACGCCTGCTTAACATTTTTAGAGAATGATGGTTGTGGTTCTGACACTAAAGAATATTGTAAACAGAACATAATTCGACCTACATATCTAGAATATTTTGCCGATGATGAATATTTTAAAGGTAGGCAAACTCTGAATAACATTGTATTTCTCATTGGTATATCGTATTGCTTTTACAATAATGAAGAGGAATATTGGAATTGGAATGTAGGTTCTTGTTGTGGTAACTCTTTTGGCATTGAATGTAAATATTCTACATTTGGAGACCATTGTAATTACAATACATTCGGGAACGATTGTTATTATAACACATTCGGGAACGATTGTTATTATAACACATTCGGGAACAATTGTGATAGTAATACATTCGGGAACGATTATATAAAATGTTGTACATTCGGTAATGAAGTTCAGTATTGTTCTATAAATAGCTATAGCACAGGTAGTTCTTATTGCTTACAATATGTCACAGTTCTTGATGGAACTATGGGCACATACAATAGCAAACTATCCTTAACAGGTTTGGCTGTTGGTGCAAGATATGCACAAATCTGTGGTTTTGATTCCAGCGGTGCATACATTACTAAAAATCTATTAGATTGATAATATGTTAGTTATATGATATTATGAAACAAATTGATAAATATCGTTTTCAAGCAGACGAGCAAAAGACTTTTGTAAATAACACTACCTCAATAAGGATGGGTAATAGGATATACATAGCTGCTGATGATAGCATCGACAACTATTCTGAAGTACCTATGACCGATGAAGAAATTCATGCCAGTCAAGAACATAACAAGGATCTTAACATTGCAGAAAAAAAGAGGGATAAAGTGGGTAAAAATCTCCATCAGCGAGGGCGTAAATGATATGCTGTGTGTGCATATTTATGCACATATATCGCAACAATACACCAATAAAAAAATTGTAGTATAATTAATAAATTAACATAATACGCTTTTAATGAATAGTATGTAGGATTTTTTCAGTATTTTTGTGGTTAATTGTTCCCGAATTATTCCTAATAATAATTTCGTGGAAGTCAATAATTAACCAACTTAAATACACAATCCTATGCTTAGAAAAATTCGTTACAAATTAGTGTACAATCGTAGCTATCGATTGAACAAAAGAGGGGAAGGGCTCATTGAAATAGAGTGTACCCAGCAACAACGGCGTATCTACTTTAGTACGCATGTTTATGTCAAGCCTGAAAACTTTATGTATGGAGTTATCATAGATACTCCAAATGCAGACAGTCTGAACTATGTGTTATACAAGATGGTTCAGGAAGTGGAAATGATCGAACTGGAGTACATCAAGCGAGGTGTAGAAGTTCACCTGCCAATGCTCAAAGAAGCGGTAAGATCACATATATCTCCAGCAGCTAGACTAACCGATTTTGGTAGCCAAGTTGTAGAGCAAAGTGAGCGCAAGAACCTCACCAAACTCAACTACCAAACTTTGCTCAATAATATTGAGAGATTTCGGAAGGGCACGCTCATCACAGACATTGACTATCAATTTTTGGTGAGTTACGACAAATGGCTTCGGGAGAGTGGTATTGCCCATAATACTCGAATTAGTCGCTTGCGATTACTTAGGGCGTTGCTTAACGAAGCTCGAAAGCGAGATATAATCCACATCAACCCATTTGATAGATTCCGAATCCAACAAATGGTGTCAAAAAAGGGATTCCTCACTATTGAGCAATTGCACAAGCTGGAGAAAATGGTCCTTAAAGGTTATGAGGAGAAAGTAAGAGATGCGTTCTTGATAGGCTGCTATACAGGATTGCGATTTTCCGATATTGTTACACTCAGAAACGAACATTTCAGTAAAGGGTGGCTTGTTAAGAAAATGGCAAAGACAGGATATGTAGTAGAGGTGCCAGTAGAAGAACTATTCGGTGGAAAATTATTGTTATTGTTTGAAAAATATAATGGCAATATTGAACGAGTGACCAAATCGCTTGGGAGTAATGCCACAGTCAATAAAACTTTGAGAGGAATATTAGACCGAATAAAAGTAGATCCTAAAATAACATTTCACTCTTCTCGCCATACATTTGGTACTCTATTGGGGCAGTCTGGAGTACAACAAACAACAATACAAAAATTGCTAGGTCATCAAAAGCTTCAGACTACTCAGATTTATGTTGAAGTTGACCGAAAAGCAATCACGAACGATTTGAAAAAACAAAAAAAATAATATTATGAAACAGAACATCATTTTAGTTATCATCGCTGCCTTGCTCGTCGCTCTGTTCGTGACAATCCTCCAAGGCTGCAAGACCTTGCCTCCAGCCGTGCTGGATGCCATACACACCTCCGACAAGAAGGACATCGAGCAGCGTGCTGATACCTTCTGGAGAGACCGTTGGCACACCGAGTACCGCAATGGCGACACGGTGATCATCCACGACAGTATCTACATCTATGTGCCTCGTTGGCGTGACCGAGAGGTGACGGTAACGGTGACGGACAGCGTGCCATATCCTGTAGAGGTGCCAGTGGAAGTACCAGCCGACCGAACTGGTTGGGATAAGTTCTGTACCAAGTGGTTCATCGGTTCAACCTTGGCGTTGCTGGTGTTACTCCTATGGTGGCTCGCCGACTACATCCCTGTGCTCAAGCAAATCAAAGCAGTAATCAAGGGAATTAAATTCCTCAAATCGTAATACTATGCGCACAATATCCAAAATAATTATTCACTGTTCTTCTAGTCCTGAAGGCAGAAACGACACCGCTGAAGATATTCGTAGGTGGCACATAGAACGGGGGTTCAATGACATAGGCTATCATTATGTGATTGACTTAGACGGTACCATTGAAGAGGGTCGCCCTCTTTCCAAGGCAGGCGCACATTGCCAAGGACACAATCGCAATAGCATTGGTATTTGCTACATTGGGGGTGCCTACTGGCGTGATGGCGTTGATCCCAAAGGAAAGCCTATCAAAGGCAAAGACGGCAAGACTGTGCTTTTGCCCAAGGACACGCTCACTCTTGCGCAACATGATGCCCTGGTGCATTTGTTGCAACAATTGAAAGAGAAATTCCCCAATGCTACCGTTCATGGACACAATGAGTTCGCATCTAAAGCATGTCCATGCTTTGATGTTCAAGAGTTGCTTAGTTTTATACAATCATAGAATATCCGGCCATTTTGCTACTTTCTGCAAGATGGTCGGTATTTTTTTTGTAATTCACATCAAGTTCAACCCATAGGTTGTCCTTTTTTTCAACTTAGAGAAATGCCCAAAATAGCATTTCTCTTTTTTTTGTCACTACCATTTTCGTGATGTCATGAAAATGTATCACATGTTCTAATTCTTCACGAGCAATCCTCTTACGCGCGCGCGAGCGCAATCCTCTCTATACATTATTTCTCTTTGTTAGCCTCCTGTACTTCTCTGTACCTTTGCAGTCGGAATTTTTAACTCATACGACTATGGCAAAGAAATACGATCTAAAACTCAAAGGTACGGTCGGCTACTGGAATTTCAACCAGCACACCGTTGACGAAGTACTGGACGACATGCACGACCAAGAGGTGCATGTGCTCATCGACTCGCTTGGCGGTATGGTCAAGGAAGCGCTCTCTATCTCTTCAGCATTTTCTGCGCACGGCAATGTACATGTGCATTACCGAGGCATGAACGCCAGTGCGGCTACCATCTCATCTATGGGCGCAAAGCATATCAGCATCGACGCTTCAGCTTTGTACCTGGTGCACAAGTGTTCGTTCACCGTGTTCGAGTGGGACGCTCTCAACGCTGACGAATTGATTGCCAAGGCAGAGGAGTACAAGAAGCTCGCTGCCGACGCAGAGAAGATTGACATCACTATCGCCACTATGTATGCAAAGCGTTGCAAGAAGCCTATCGATGACCTGAAGGCATTGATGGCTGAAAACAAGTGGCTCAGTGCACAAGAGGCATTGGAGTGGGGCTTCGTGGACGAGGTGATAGATGGCGCTGCGCCTGTACGCCTCACCGCATCTGTAGCTACAGCCATGGCAAGCGAAGGTATGCCTGTTCCTGATATGAACATTGAGGCGGACGGCTTCTTTGAGAAGTTCGCAGCTCTGTTCCAAAAGATGTTCAATGCCAAGGGTATTGAGTCTCTTACAGCCCAAGCAGAACCTGTAGCACGAAAAGAATCGGAACAACCCGACAATAATCAAAATCCAACTAATCTTATGAAAAAAACTTACCTTATGGTAGCAGCTATTTTGACTGCTATCCAGTCCGCTATGCCAGAGGCTAGTGAGGACGGCAAGTATCCATTGGACGACGCACAACTTGGCGCTATCGAAGATGCTCTCAAGAGCGCTCAAACAGCACAAGAGGCGAAAGACCAAGAGATTGCCACCATTAAAGCGCAGCTTGCTACTGCTCAACAAGAGATTAAAGATCTCAAGGAGAAGCCAGCTGCTACGCAAGATCATGTTGTAGATGACAATCATCACGCTCCTGGCAATGAAGAGAAATCTCCTGTAGAAGCTCTCTGCGAGGCTTTCGCTAACGCTCGCGAAATGATGAAGTAATCAACACTATTCATTAACTATCTAATCATTACTAAAAATGGGAAAATTAACTTCTCCACAGTTGGCTGACTATCAAGCAGCTGCTGTTAAATATCGCAAAGAGTTTCTTGCGATGCCTATTATTGGCTTGGAAGAGATCCTTCCTTATGTAACCGTTCGCTTTGGTATTCGCTACAAAGAGGCTGTTGGGCAATTGTCTGTCAATGCTCAATTCGCGCCTTACAAGGCAGACATGAAGCACGAAAAGAATGCTGTTCTTGACTTCCGCACATTGGAAACTTTCTTCGGTGCTGTCGTTCAGCCATTCGAGCCTAACTCAGCTGCTACTCTCATCATTGGTCAAAACGCTATGACCAAAGGCGAGAGCATGAAGAATGCTGACATCGCTAAGAAAGTTCTTGCTTCTATTTCAAAATCCTTGAGCGAGAACCTCAACCGTGTTCTTTGGTCTGCTGTTCGAGTGGACAATGGTACCACATCTGCTGAATTGTTCAACGGCTGGGACACCATCACCACTAAAGAGGTGACTGCAGGCAACATCTCTGCTGAGAAGAAGAACTATGTGAAGCTCACCGAGGCTATCACCGCTGAGAACGCAGTGGATGTCTTGAAAAAGGCATACCGCAATGCTCGTCCTGAGTTGCGTGGTGTAAAAACTTTCATGTATGTTCCTCAAGATGTTCTTGATGCATACAATGATGCGTATGCTGTATTGCATAGTGCTACTCCTTATGTGCAAGGATTTGAACAAATCTACTTGGAAGGATCCAACAAGAAATGTCAAATCGTTCCTCTGACCAGCAAAGCTGAATCCAAGTACATCCATATCTCTACCAAGGAGAATATGCTCATTGGTTGCGACCAATTGGGCGACAA
>CALATT010000007.1 GCA_937891905.1 uncultured Bacteroidales bacterium
CAAACACTAATAAAAAGGAGTGAAGTATTATGCCTGCTGGCGGTACCTGGACTGTCCAGAACAAAGTAAGACCTGGCGCATATATCAACTTCGTGGCCGTGCCTAAGGCTATTGGCACTATCGGTGAACGGGGTACCGTCGCCGTTGGTATGCCGATGACCTGGGGACCTGCGGGTGAGCTTATTCACCTCAATGGTGATGAACTGCTGAACGGCGCAAGCCTGGCAAAGGTGGGCGTCACTGCCGCGGACACGGAAGCATCCCTGCCCTATCGCGTCGCTCTCGCGGGCTGTTTCAACGCTTTGCTGTTCCGCACAGATACGGGCGGTGCTAAAGCAAAGGCTGACATCCTGGCGAGTACGCTGTCTGTCACCGCAAAGTACGCTGGTACAACTGGTAACAAGATTACCGTTGTTACCCTGAAGGACAAGCCCGAAGTCGGCTCCTTCACCATTCAGGTGCTGATTGACCGTCTGTTGAAGGAATCCTTCATCGTTAAGACCATCGCAGAGCTGAGCGATATTGAGTCTGCATTTGTAGACTTTACCGTATCTAATCAGACTGCCGCTATTCCTGAAACTGCTGGAACTGCTCTTACCGGAGGTACCAACGGTACTGTGGACAAGAATCAGTATCCCATCTTCTGGAATCTGTTGGATACCAAGAATTTTCAGTGCATCGCTATGTACGACACTGATCCCACTATTCCTCCTCTGCTCAAGGCTAAGGTTCAGCTCTGGAGAGAGAGCCGAGGTAAGAAGGTTCAGGCTGTTGTGTACAACTACACGGCCGCCAACTACGAAGGCATTATCAGTGTCAACCAGGGTTTCAAGACCTCCACTGAAATTGTCGATACTACGCTGTTCCCTGTGTGGGTTGCGTCTATGACCGCTGGTGCTCAGGTGAACCAGAGCCTGACTGCCGCTGTCGTGGAAGACGGCGTAGAGATCATCGATCCTATCCCTGAAGACGAAATCGAAGACGCTCTTAACATCGGCCGCTTCGTGCTCTCTTACAGACAGGACGGCGCTGTATGCGTGGAGAAGGACATCAACACCCTTCACACCTTCACCGTTGATAAGAACTATGCGTTCTCCAAGAACCGTGTTATTCGCTGTCTGGATGAGATCGGCAACACCGTTGCACTCGTCTTCAATCGTAACTACGCAGGTAAGGTTGACAACAACAACATCGGCCGTAACCAGTTCAAGACGGAGGTTATCTCCCTCATGGACACCATGGTCGGCATCAGTGCTATTCAGAATTTTGATGGCGCGGCTGACATCACTGTTCTGCCTGGTGAGGCTGTTGATGCTGTTGTAGTTGATCTCGCTGTTCAGCCCGTTGACAGCATGGAGAAGCTTTACATGACTGTCAATGTAAACGCTTAAGAAAGGAGTGTAAGATATGTCTTATTTGAAAGCTGGCGATACTATCTCCGGTCAGGAGGCAGTTGCCACCATGCTCGTTCGTAACGCTGACGGCACCACTTCTGTGGAGCAGATGTTCTGGGCCAAGAATCTGGAGGCTAAGGCGGTCATCAACAAGACTGAGGTTCGCACTCTCGGTAAGCGCGGTGCTCAGAACAAGCCTACGGGCTGGTCTGGCACTGGTAACATGACGATCTACTATGTGACTTCGCTGTTCCGTCGCATGGCGCTTCAGTATATCAAGACTGGCAGACCTGTGTACTTTGACATCACAGTCACAAATGAAGATCCCGGCTCCACCATTGGTCCTCAGACCTCTGTCCTGAAAAACTGTTCCCTGGACTCTGTGATTCTCGCAAAGTTCGATGTTGAGACTGAGGTTCTGGACGAAAGTGTGGACTTCACCTTCGACGATGTCGATATCCTGGATGAGTTCCAGGCACCCGTGCTTAGCGGCTAATTTATAACATTCAAAATAGGAGGAAATGTACAATGAATGCTCTTCAACAGTTTCTGCTCGATTCCAATGTAAAGGACATGAAAAAGGTGATTAACCTGGGTGGTCGTCTTGCTGACCACCCGATCACCATTCGCGCTCTGGAAGGCGACAAATATAACACCTTCCAGCAGATGTGCATCGAAAACCCCAACAGCCCCAAGAAGCGTCGCTTCAACTCCAAGAAGTTTAACGAGCTGGTATGCATCGAGTGCCTGGCTGATCCCAGCATGAAGGATGCTGAGTTCCTGAGAGCAGCTCGTGAGCAGAAGGGTATCATGGATTCTACCGGCCTTCTGTATCACTGCTTCCTGGCTGGCGAAATCGCTGTCATTGCTGAACAGGCTCTGAAGTTGTCCGGCTTCGACCGCGATGTGGACGAGGAAGTCGATGAAGTAAAAAACTCCTAAAAGAGAAGGATGGCGATACTTGGTACTGCTACTATGCAGTCATGAAGCTTCACTGGAAGCCTCACGAGTTCGCCTTCCTTCCTCCTCAGGAGAGAGCCTTGATGTACGCTTTTATTAGAGAGCGTTGTCAAGAAGAGGAGAAACAGCGTAAGAAACTCGCATCAAAGAGTTCAGGCGGCGGTCGCCGCTCAGTTAGAAGGAGGTAGGCGTTAAATGGCAAATATTAGAAATTCAATTTCAATGACTGACCGGATGACGCCTACCCTCCGGTCTATTTTGAAAGCCATGGACTCCATGATGGTGGTCATGAGAAACCTGGATAGAGCATCCAACAACGGTGTTCAGTCTAAGGCATATAAGCGAGCTGAAAAAGACATCAAGAGAGCTAATAACGAGCTCATAAAGATGCGGAACTACACACAGATGGCAGACGATGCCGCAACCAAGGCCGCCAAGAGCTATAACAAGCTGAGCGCGGCGGCTGGTTCTGTGGGTAAAGGGCTGGGTTCGATAGGTACATCTGCGTCTGGCCTTGTTAGGGATCTCTACTATGGTGTGGAACTCGCAGAGAGAATCGCTAAGTCCGTTGGAAAAATTATGACCACATCAGACACAGCTCGTTCTCAAGTAGCGAGACTGGGTCTATATAATACTTCCAGCTATTCTAATGAAGAACTTTACGGTCAGGTATTTGCTACAGCGATGGCTACTCGTTCTGATCTGACAGATACCGCAGACCTTGTCAATAAACTTCTTATCAGTGGTGTGTATACGGGTTCGAACGCTACTCGATCCGCAATCGGCACCGCGGGTATTATCAATAAAGCTCTAATCGCAGGTGGCGGCACAGCAGAGGAAAACCAGAGAGCTCTTAGACAGCTGACTCAAGGATTGGCCTCGGGTGCGCTACAGGGCGACGAACTTAGGTCCATAAGAGAGCAGACTCCCTACTTTGCACAGGTGTTGGCAGAAGGCCTTGCTCAAGTAGATGAAAGATTTGAAGGCATCGGCATAGGTGATCTGAAAGAGCTTGGCTCGCAAGGTGAGCTTACAGCTGATAGGATCGTAAAGGCCATGTGGGCCATGCAGGATGAAATAACCGAAGACTTCGAAGCCATGCCTAAAACATTTGGCCAGGCTATGACCTCTCTGGGCAACATATGGGAGTATTTCTTATTCTTGCTCAGCAGTTCGGACGGCCCTCTGGGCAAGATAAACGACCGGCTGTGGCAGTTTGTCGATTATCTTCAGAGTCCTCAAGGATTGGAACTCCTGGAAACTGTCGCCATCGGCATTAACGCCATAACCACCGCCCTATCCTGGGTTATGGGAGCAGTAGGTGATTTTGTTGTATACCTACAGGAGAACGCTCCTGTTGCACAAGCTATATTCGTGGCCCTCGGCACTGTAGCTGTAGCCGCTGGTATAAGTACCGCTATCGCATGGATACAAGCTTACTGGCCTATCCTTTTAGTAGCCGCCGCTGTAGGCATTGTAGCCTACGCATTCTTAGATGCTGGATATGCCGCGGATGAGTTTGTAGGCGGCCTGGTAGGCGGAATCTACTGGGTAATCGCTGCCATTTGGGATTTGATTGTCTGGATTGGCATCATAGTATTGTGGCTAGGTATCGTACTTGGTGTGGGTTTGGTTACTCTGAGTGCGATCTTGATTGAAGCTGTTCTACTGGTGATAGGTGCCTGTATGTGGGTTGGATCTGCAATACTTCAGGCTCTCATATGGATTGGTGCTATAATACTGCTCGCCGTCCAGGGTGTGGTGCAGTTGGTTATATGGGCTGTGATGGCTATAATCACTGTAATCTGGTTTATCCTGGTAGTCGTCAAAACCGTATTTCTTCTCATAGAGGGCGTTATTAGAGGAGTTATAGTTGGTATAGTCGGACTGTTTTACGGCTTAGCGCAAACGGTTCTAGGCATAATGAATCTGATAGCTCAGGGTATTGATGCAGTATTTGGTTCAGAACTATCTGTAGCTGTCTCCGAGTGGCAAGGCTCCTTAGAGGGCTCCTTCACAAAATTTGTTGAAGAACAAGGGCCTCAGATAGTAGGCGACAAGATAGGCGATGAATGGGATAAGTTTGGATCCGGCGTTGCTGATATGTTCGCAAGCGATATCAATCTTTACGATGAGATGGATAATCTCGTGAATGGCACCAGCGACTTGAGCAAAGGACTGTACGACGCAACTCTAGCAGGCGACGAGGCTATATACGGAGCCATGGAAGGTGTCTGGAACTGGACAGAAGGAGCCAATGAGGACATGATCATGTTCGGTCTTGACGGAACCTCCTGGATGTCTGAGGGTCTACTCAATCTAGACGATGCATATAACAGCGGATACGGTACGGGCTCTGGTATTGTAGACGCAATAGGTGATATAGCATTAGGTTCAGGGTATTCCTTATTTGACCCCAATGAGGTTGAAGTAAGTGGCGGATACCTGGATGGCATCAACAGCGATGTAGATATCAGTGACGAAGATCTTCAGCTTCTTAGAGACATGGCGGCAAGAGACTATCTGCTTCAGTTGCAGGCAATCACACCTGTCGCAAATGTAACCTTCGGAGATGTAAGAGAAACCGCTGATGTAAATAAGATCGTTGAAGTGATTGAAGAGATGGTAGAAGAGCAGATGGCTACCTCGCTCGTAAGTTAAGATAATAGGAGGGTTGACATGGATATTGGAATTTTTATCGAATATGATAACCGGGTTGTTCAGTTCCCTGTCAACCCTGAAAAATTCGCCGTTAAAACAAGCGGCAGTAATGAGACTACAGAAATAATCGCTCTTGGCGAGATTGTAATTCCAAGAAAGAAGAAATTGTCTGGGATTGTTTCTTCCCGTTCGAGGAGTGGTACCCCGCGATTCGCACTAAGGGGTCTTTCCAGTCTGCAAAATTTTATTTGGACTTTATCAATAAGATAAGGGATGACTGCAAACCTTGCCACCTGACGGTTACAGGCATTGGGTTCGATGACGATGTGGTTATAGAGTCTTTTGATTACTACCATCAGGCAGGAGATCATGAGGACACCTACTACAGCATAAGTCTGAAAAGCTATAGACCTTACACGGTCTCTGTTGTGTCCAAAACTGATATAACCAACCAGTTGAAAAAGTCCTCTGCATTGGGCTCTGTTTCTTCTAACTCGGCTGTATCTCCTAAGCCTACAGAAATCACAATCGGATGCGATGTGATACTTAATGGACGAGTTCATAGAAATAGCTCTGGAGCCAAGCCCGGTAAGACCTTTACCAACTACAAAGGTAAGGTTAATCTTATAAATAAAAAGGGCAGTCACCCTTATCATGTTACCACTCCTTCTGGAGGCTATCTAGGGTGGGTAACTAAAGAAAGCGTGGTGCTCGCATGAAGCTGACAACTCATATCTACGATAATCGAAACGGTGTCACATTCGATGTGTCTGAGGTTGTGTCAGATATGACGATTACCACCTACTTGGAGGACAATCCGGGTAAGTTGGAATTCACCGTTCTGGCAACTAACCCATTGACATTTGCAGAAGGTGCCACCGTTTCTGTTGTACTTGATGGGTACAATATGTTCAAGGGATTTGTATTCAAGAAGTCCCACACAGAGAAAGCCGACGAAGTCAAGGTAACCTGTTATGACCAGTTGAGGTACCTGAAAAATAAAGATTCCAGAGTATTCGAGAATGTAACCAGTAGTCAGATATTTGAACAGCTATGTAAAGACTTTGTTTTGAAGTACAGGACTGTGGATGCTAGTTCGTATATTTGCGCCCCTAGATCTGAAGATGCCACCTCGCTCTACGACATGATCAAGAACGCATTGGACAATACCCTTGCAAATACCGGAAACTGGTACTTCATCAGAGACAATTTTGGAACTCTCGAACACCTCCACATTTCGTCCTGTGTACGGCCCGAAGTCCTGGGTGACAAATCGTTCGTCACTGGGTTTGATTACGAAACATCCATTGACAGTGATGTGTACAACCAGATTAAATTGTATCGAGATAATCAGGACACCGGTAAGCGTGAAGTGTTCATCGTAAATGACACCGTTAATGGCGGTGAGAAGATTAGACGATGGGGCATATTACAGTTATACGAGAAGATAGACGAAAACTACAACATCGCGCAGATAGAGTCTAGAGCGCTTCAGATGTTGAAATACTACTGCAACACTCGCCAGAGCTTGAAGCTAAAGTGCCTCGGGATAAAAGAGTTCTTTGCAGGCTGCATCTTCAAATGTAAGATCGCGGAATTAGGAGACATCTCACTAAATAGCTATCTTCTCGTAACTGAGTGTACCCACAAATTCTCTAATGAGAAGCACACAATGGATATAAAGACGGAGGTGGTAAGAGTATGAGTGACGGGCACAGACTTGCTCAGTTAATCCGAGAAGCGGGAAAGCCGCCTCAAAATGAAATCGTGGATATAGTTACAGGAGAGGTTACTTCTATCAAGCCACTAAAGGTGAGGATAGAGAGCAGAGAATTGACGGAAGCTTTTCTTATTGTAGGAGCCCTGTGTCAGGAAACGCACATCAATAATCTTGCGTTTACTATTCCTGATCATACTCATACCGTACAAGAGAGTACAACAGAATCCTCTAATGTGTCCGGAGTAGAAACAGGCACAGGCGCTCACACGCACAAAGTCCCTTCTGCTATAACCACAGCTTCCAAGTCAACTCCAACAGATGTTCTGCTCTGGAGAGGGTTACGGGTAGGCGATAGAGTTCTAATGCTCAAAGTAGGCAGAGGACAGAAGTATTACATCTTACAACGAGAGGAAGGAGTGGTTTAAAGATGATTCCGAATAGTCCTGAGGTACTGTTGGAGGAGCAGAACACTGAAACATTCGAGATTCTTCCCACTAAAACCTACATGGTCGATCCTGTGACCAAGCGTATCATAGGAACAGTCGAGGGTCGTGACGCTGTGATTCAGTTTATTCGTAAGGTGTTGAATACCGATAAATACGCTTTTGAAATATACGACTGGTATTACGGGAATGAGTTACTCAAACTCGTAGGCCACACATACGATTATGTCGTTACAAGAATTCCCAATATTTTTAGAGAAGCATTATTGGTAGATGATCGAATCGTTGATGTTCGTGATTTTACCTTTAATAAATCTTCCATCGATTCTGTGTTGGTTGTGTGTTATATCGACACGGTTTACGGTGAACTCAAGTACGAACAGGAGGTATTGATATGATTGGAGATAATCTTCAACAGTACACATACGAATACCTGATGGAACTAGCTCTCTCGTTAGTTCCTGACGACCGGGATAAGCGCCAGGGTAGCGTTATATACGACGCTCTCGCGCCTTTCTGCCAGCTTCTCGCCGCAGGTGCGCTGGAGCTCAGAAACTACTATACAGAGACATACGCTGTTACGGCTACAGGTGTAGACCTTAACAACCGTGTCGCTGAACAGGGCATTTCGAGATATGCCGCCACATCTGCCGTGAAAAAGATCACCTTTGCAGATGAACAAGGGAATCCTGTCGCAGTTCCTCTCGGAGCTAGATTCAGCACCGTATCTAGTACCAATCCTGTCAACTATGTAGTGACTGCTCAGTATGTGGAAAACGGTGCCACTGTTCCAGGCGCCTACGAGGCCACCTGTGAGGAGACAGGTATCATTGGAAACGAATATTCCGGTAACATGATCAATATCACATTTATTCAGGGCCTTGCATCTGCGGTTATGTCTACTACCCTTGTGCCTGCTCGAAACGAAGAAACAGATGATGAGCTTAGAGAGAGATATTTTGAAGCTCTGAATCAGAAGGCATTCGGCGGCAACATCACGGACTACAGAACAAAGGTTAAAGAAGAGTTTTCAGGCGTCGGAGCTCTACAGATATATCCTGTATGGAACGGCGGTGGCACCGTCAAGCTGTCTATCGTAGACCCTTCTTACGGTAGATGCTCACCTGAGTATGTGGCCAGTGTTCAAAGAGCCATAGACCCTGAAAATGCTCAAGGAGACTCTGGTTTAGGCCTGGGAATTGCTCCTATTGGACATCAGGTAACGGTGGTTACTCCGGACGAAGTTGCGATAAATGTGTCTGCAACGGTAACTCTTCACACAGGCTATACCGCGGGTCAGGTAGAGGTGCCCATAAAGGAAGCGCTGGGTAATTATATTCAGGATCTGAAAGAAGCTTGGGCGGACGGGGACGAGATGAATCAATACTCCTGTAATATATTCATAGCTCGAGTAACAGCTACCATCATCACTGTTCCAGGAATAGCCAATGTATACGATGTTAAATTGAACGGCGCCGCTGAAGATATTTTCCTCACAGAGAGCGGAGCTATTCAAGAGCTACCCAAGTTAGGTGAGGTGATACTGAATGTTCAATAGACCTCTTAATTCTTTTGTACCGACTTTCTACAAAGATGTTGTAGAGATGGAAGATATAATGAATTCAGAAGAGCACATCATGGATATAGCTCGAAGAGAAGTATCGGCTGCCTTCGCGAATACATTTGTCTTGACATCTGATGAGTCCGGTGTTATAATGTTTGAAAAGATGCTGGGTATAACAGCCAATTCCCAGACAGAAGATTTAGAATTCAGAAGACAGAGAGTTCTGAATCGTCTATCTATGTCTCCTCCTTTCACTTTTAGATTTCTTGAACAGAAATTAAACGAAATTATCGGCGTCGGTGCATGGACCGCATATATAGATTTTAATAATTACACTCTATATATCGAGTCCTCCGCTACTGATCAGAACTGGTATTACGAGATAGAATTTACTGTAAATCGTATTAAGCCGTGCAACATGGTGTTCATAAATGTGCCGTATATGGCCATGGGTGTGAACATCAGTGAGACAATATCGTATCTAGAACAAAGCTGGCGGTATAGACTAAGCTCTTGGAAGCTTGGAGCCTATCCGTTTGCAACATTAGACGGGGGAGGAACTGTAAAGATGGCTGAAACTAAGTCTATTCAGCAAGCACTCTTGAACGACACCGCGAACTTTTTAGCAGAAGATATCGCGTATGTTGTTATCAATGGCACTATCATATTAGAGGAGTTTAGAGCAAAGCAGGTTGCTTCAAATGCAGTGACCATTGAATATGAAGTAACACCCAATCTCACAAGACTCATAACCAGTATTAAGCTGATGAGAGAGGATGCTACTGCTCTAACTCAGGCGTCCGTGTATGTTCCTGTTTCTCAGAGCATAATCTGTAAACACACAATGACAGTCAAGGAGGGTATATGATATGCCTAATTTTATAACAGTTCTCCTTCCGCATGACTTACCTGATAACTGGAACGACAGCCAATTTGTGTCTCCTAACGGCACGGAGGTCGGTTTAACTCCTAAGCATGGATACAACTATCTTATGCAACAGGTAAATAACGCTCAGCAGGCGGCGGCCGAGTTAAGTGAGGGGCTAGACCTCATGGTGGGCGTAAATATGCTGGATAACGGATACTTCGCTGATCCTGTAAATCGGCGTAAGGGATATGGTGTGGAAGCAGAAGTTGAGTATTTCAGTGACACTGATTTGACAAGACTTGCGGGACAGCTCACCGCTCCTATGGCCGCACAGTATGTGAATGCCATTTACGGTACAATCACTCTCAATGGTGTTACCTACTATGTGAACGCATCTGATGTATTTGAAGGATACATCGCATCGCCTGCGGGCGCTTATTGCTTTGACAGATGGTATGGACAGAACTGCACCATGGCCCGCTTTAGAGGAGTCACTCAAGGCGTTGTTCTCATCTCTAATCAGCAGACAACCGGTGCTACCATGCGTCAATATATACAGAACCCCAGTAAACTTGCAGGTAAACTGATTACAGTAAGTTTACTGGCAAATACCACATCGGTTGGTTCTCGCCTATATCTGTACAAGGCATCCAATACTTTGTCCACATCGTTAGTTCAGATCGCGACCATGGAAATTCGTGAAGGTATGAATAAACTGAATATCACAGTACCTACAGATGTGGGAAGTAACTCGTATCCATACCTGGCTGTTGGTTTGTACACGCCTGTCGATGGTCATATAAACATGGCCGCCATTAAGTTGGAACTTGGAGGTTATCAGACGCTTGCTCACGAAAGATCAGCGGGTACTTGGATCTTGAACGAGATTCCCAACAAAGTTCTGGAGACTGCAAAGTGTAATGGTGCTCCTACCAACATCGGAGGCATTGGAATGATCGTAGCTCCTGAAGATATTGGAATTACAGGGCTTGCAGAAGTAGCTGTGGTAGAGTAAAAAAGATTGATGTGAACATCAAGCATTGTTAATACTACCGTTGAATGAGAGGAGATAGCTGATGTCAAATATTCGAGTAGATGTTAGATACACCATCCAAGATGGTGCTGAGATCAAATTCAGATCCCCTGTGGATTGTTCGCAGATTACCGGGCTGATCGTGTGTTACCCCGAAGCAGACGGCAACACCACTTCCAAGGAATTTGCGTTTGCTGATGCACACGGAAACAATGTCGGCGACATTGATCACCTGTTTGCCGAGGATGTTTTGGTCAAGGTTATTCTGGATGTAACCAAGGGCATGGCATTCGTACAGAACGCAGACACCAACGCATATTTGGAGGGGCATATTCAAAGCAAAAGCAATCCCCACGGCGTAACCGCTGAGCAGGTGGGTGCAATGCCTAATTGCATTGCTGTAACAAAGACAGGCACAGACCTAAACGACTATTTAGAAGAGGGCTGGTATTTCTTCGCGTCTGCCTATGTTCCTACAAATATTCCTATCGGTAAGAATGGCTGGCTTTGCGTCAGCGCAGAAACGGTGGGAAGCGCAACCTATGTCAAGCAGTTTTGGTATCGTGCTGGCACTCCCGGAAACAATGATCACCAGATGTATGTACGAACATACATTAGCGCATCAGACCCGCAATGGGGCGAATGGGTAAAAATCATCACTGGAAAAGATGTTTTAACCATCACACAGGGTGGTACTGGCTCCGCTACAGATTTAACTAACGCTCCTAATAATGCACTAATTACTAAGCTAAATAGTGATAACTATAATCAGTTATATTATAAGGCTTCTGCCAACGGTGCTGTTTATGCAACAGAAGCCAATGGAGCAATCAAGTTTGGCACACTTCCTGTCGCTCAAGGTGGAACAGGCGCAACCGATGCAGCGACTGCTAGAGCTAATTTAGGAGCTGCTCCTGCTGACTATGGTTTGGGTAAAAATATCAACGAAATGCCCACCGCAAACGATGCCAATAACTGTGTCAAGAACGGCTGGTACAAACTGATTATCGAAACAGCAAATGGAATCAAAGCGCAAGGCATTATGCGTGTTGAGGCGGAGGATAACGAAAGCGTCGTACAGACAGCGTATTCTGGACATGCAACTTCTGCGGGGATGTATATTAGGCGTAGAGTGAAATTCAACGGAACTTGGGGTGAATGGTTTAACCCAAATTCCGAAATGATTAAGCTGTGGCAGAATGCCGCACTCGGTTCGGTATTTAACGCACAGGATATTTCCCTTGGAGATATCAGCCAATACGATTTATTCGTATTCCGATTCCGCTACAGAACATCCGAAAGCCACATGTTCACCTTAGTTATACAGCCGCATGAGCAATTTAACTCTAATGCTTGTATGTACATTCCTGGTGGACAGCGTACAGCAAGCGCTACTCTAAATCAGGCGCATCGCTATATCTGGCTCAATCGTGACTATGGCTCATTAGGCTTTTACAGTGCCTATGTA
>CALATT010000008.1 GCA_937891905.1 uncultured Bacteroidales bacterium
GATGTTCAGGATGCGAACGAGATGCGAACGGTGGAGAATGCTAAGCGGAATGAGAGACATACGGGACGGATAGTCCAGAGGAACCGGAAGGGACCGGAGGGATGAGGTACGAAGGACAAAGGACGGACTGTACGATACATAGTATTTGCTGGGAGTCTTGTGGCATTTGTGCGTTGGTGTTGATGCTTGGAAATAGGCTCGAAAGTAACTACCTCTGCTTGTTGTGCAGCTTGTATTTTATTTTCAAGTGCTTTCTTAGGGTGCACAGGTGTGAGGAAGAGTTGAAAAACAGGTAGTCCGTGGTAAAGGGCATGTTTCTTTCCTGTTTGTCGGCGACAAACAATCCAAAAACCGCATGCTTCCGCTTCTTTGAGTGTGTTGATGCGTCCGCTGAGTGTGTTTATTGTATCGCAAAGGAAAACAATCTCTATCGAGTTGGCTGTTTTTCGTTTGCGACGATGGACCATCTTGGCATTCAGCGTGTCCTTTAGGTGGAGGTAAGCGTTGTAAAGATGAGGGTTAATATTGTTATTCATATTTGTAGGTATTATTGGTTATTTAAAATCACGGGATATATACAAAGTATATATAGGGTACGGTAGGATACGATGCGCATAGGTAATAGGTAGGAGATAGATATATAAAAGGCATGTAATGCGTCCGTAGGTGGGCGCTTTGTAAAGGTGTAGATTTATGGGCAGTTATAATCCTTGAAATCGAGTGCAAAGATACAAAAAATATTTGACATATGCAAATTTTGCGTGCTAAAAAGTATGGGTTTCTGTGGACAGTAGTGTTAGTTACAAAAAAACGGAGACGAACAATTGTCGCCTCCGTTTATAACTCAAGACTATTGCTACGAACTTCGGATAATAAGAAGCAATACTGCCTTTGTTTTGCTTGTAAATATCTCACCCCGCTAATGAATGACTAGCGGGGTGAGAGAATTGATTGCAGAAGACATCTTCCCTAATTTATACGTGCATTATAAATATGTCCTATAATTTCTACATAATTGTCACCAACAATTTGCTCAATCCATTTTAATCCAGATTTCTTTATGCGACCAATGTGTTGAGGATTAATTATAGTGACAGATTTTAGGAATCCATCTGTTATAATACTTGTACTACCTTTTCTTGTTTTTTGCCATTGAAATTTGTACATACCGTTAGCATGCTTCTTAATCACATATTCTTTAGGAAATGGTTGATTAGAATGGATAGAAGTTCCTTGTTCATTGTGTGTAAATGCAACCGCTTTAATTATCGTACTATTTAACGGCGCATCTTCCATAATAACTATAGGATGCATCTTTTGACCATTTTCGCAAACTTCATAAACATAACCTCTCTTAAACATAGTATTCCTTATTCAAAATCATATCCAACAATTCGCGAAGCATAAGCACTCCAAACAACTTTATAATCTTCCACATAGGCACGGGGGACATATATAGTTGCATTTACATTGAATGGAGCACCAGATATTGTAGGCGGAGTTATCGCTTCGCAATATATCAGACTTGGACCTGTTGTTGTGGCATTGTCACGAGTAAATGCATATGAGCCTATAGTTTTAATACTTCTTGGAATCTGTACTGAAGTCAAGTTTGTTCCTGAAAAAGCATATGAACCTATGGTTTCTAATCCTTCAGAAAAAGTAACAGAAGCAAGTTTAGAAAATTGGAATGCGCTGGTTCCGATTGATTTTACATTTTTAGGAATATCAATAGATTTTCTTCTATTATCATTGTAAAACATATATGCAGGAATATATTCCACATTATTTCCTAATGTAATGGAAAGTGCCTGCGGAAAAAGCATAGAAGACCCATCATAGCTACAATTTTTAGCATCGTATAATACATTAAGATTGGAACAACCTATAAATGCATCAGACCCAATGCTTGTGATATTACAAGGGATGTTGATATTTTTCATAAAAACGCAACCATAAAAAGCATTAGATTCAATACTAATTACACTCTCAGGAAGTGTCATTGAAACAAGTGTTGAGCATCGCATAAATGCATAATCTCCAATTTTTGTTACGCCATTTGGAATCGTAAGTGAAATTAAGGAAGAACAGTCGTTGAATGCGCTAGGATCAATACTAGTTATATTGTTAGGGAGATCTATTTCAAATAGATTTGAACAGTAGCTAAATGCGAAAGATTTTACATTAGTAAAATGTTGGCATTCCTTAAATGAATATATTCCAGTATTCCCTACAAAGTTTAATTCTTTTTTATATGCGGCAGCTTCGCCATATGAAATCTCATTATCTTTTGTAGTGTCAACTCCTAATTTTAGCAATGCTGATTTTACTGCTAAGTCTCTAAACTCAATAATGTCATCTTCATTGGGTTGACCATTACCATCCCCTTTAGCAATCTTAATCACTGTGCCATCTGCGAGAGTAAAGTAAACATAGTTTTCATCTTGGGTTACGGATTTGAACATTGAGTCGCCTTGCTCACCCTTAGGACCAGTTGCTCCAGTGGCTCCGGTGTCGCCTTTATCTCCCTTGTCACCTTTATCACCTTTTGCTCCGTCTTCACCATCTTCGCCGGTAGCCTTGCCTAATTTGGTCCAAGTAGCGCCATTATTGTATGATATATACCAATAGTCACCTTCTATCTTTAGTTGCGGTGTCACACCGTCTTGTCCATTAGCTCCATTCGTTCCGTTAGTTCCATCTTGACCATCCTTACCGTCTTCTCCATCTTTGCCATTTGCTCCGTCTTGTCCGTCCTTGCCATCTTGTCCTGTTACACGGAGTTTATTGCCATTACTATCTAATAGCCATTTGCCGTCAAGAGTCCAATAATATACACCATCTGTATCTTTGGCAACACCAATAACGGGCGTGTGTCCATCTGCACCATTGGTTCCGTTGGTGCCATTCTGACCATGATAAATGGTAATTGGTTCGTGCTTAGCGAAAGTAATAGTATAACCAATCTCCACTCCACCATTCTTAATAGGAGTAATGGAGGTGATGTAATCACCTGTTTGTTGCGCTTCGATGATAACTTGGATTGATTGTACATTGGTATTGATGTCTTCGCATAGTTTCTCTAATTCTGAAATGCGAAGGTCATAGTCTGTTAAAAGACCATACAAACCACTATTATCTTTGCAACCCATTAGTGTGCATAATGCCACTATATATACTAAAAGATACTTTTTCATTGTCTTGTAATTTTAAAGTTAGAAATTAAGTGTCACTCCTGCTCCATTGCCTGTATAATTAAATTCTAAAGTCATCAAATGCTGACCATAGCAGTACAAAGGAATACCCACAATAGCTAACGCCGCTCCAGCTCCAGTAAATAAATAACCTGCATTGCTGGCTGCGCGTACTTGACCATTATATGTCTCTAGTTTACTAACATATTCATTTACACTCATATACTCTAAATCTTTGTACTGATCTGCAAGTGCTTGACTTGTTGTGTACCCTGCAGTAGGATTAGGTAGCAGCTCTGCGTACAAAAGACTTGCCACACCGGCAACCACACATGGCACACCGACAGAGAGAGAAACAATACCTGTGTTTTTGAGGGCTTTCCCTAATTCAACATTGGGGTTTGCAGCTCGATCAGACGACTGCTGTGCTACTACTTTCTGAGCACTTACACTTGCGGCTATACTAATAGCCAAAAGCAATGATAAAACTTTCTTCATACTTTTTGTGATTATTGTTAATAATTGCTTTTGATGTATAGATATACAAAAAAAGCGTGAACTTTACTTTACTTATTCTTCAAGTAGAGGTTCCTGCAAGACCCAATCCCTATAAGAATAAGCAAGTAACGCCCACGCTGAAATATGAATACCATCCAACAAAACACCACAAAGGATGCTTTGCTTAGGGGATAATCATATCCAAATGGGCGTTTACTGCTCTCTTGCTTTGGATAGGGTAAAATTTTGCAGGATTTCTACTTGCCAAAACAAGCGCTAATAAACGCTTTATAATATGTCTGCAATGACTTTTACAGAGGATAATTGCGGGACATACCCGCCCTCATACCCTCAGCGTGAGTCATTACGGCTGCAAAGGTACAACTTTTTTCTGAAAGTACCAAAAGAAAAATGCCATTTATGCGGATTTTGCATAAATGGCAGTAGATTTTAGCTTATAACGCTTATTAGATATATCAAACAATGATTGTTTTAATATAACTCTCAATTTCTTGGGCTGTAACATTATATACAGGCTCTAACAAATGGAAATTAGCATCTTGTGTAAACAACTCGCCTCTTGTAAGCATTGACAGTAGGTTTTTACTTTTGAGGCGATGACGCGAATATTGTAATGCTACAGTCATCAAATCGTGAATATCAATACCCGTTTGCAAAATAGAATAGATGTCATTTGAACTTGCAATTAAAATGGCGGGTAGCCATAGATTTTACATATTGGTCTGGGCGTTTAGAATGGAAGTAATACCATGCGAAGAAACGATTTAACGAATAATAATACTCTAACTGTGGTACCAGTTTGTCTAACCAGACTTGTTTCACTTTTTTGTATGGGTATATCCTAAACAACTGGTCAATCTCGGGTATGTCGAGATACAACAAAACCTTTTCTATCAATATATCATCGGAGATATAATTAATAGAATCAGGGCTATAAGACCAAAAACATTGTTCGTTCTTTAAGAGTCCTATAAGTTGTTGTTTGGCTTGTGGTTGTGTCATACCTTGTTTATTTACATTGACCTTTGCGGCTGCAAAGGTACTAAAAATTTTGCACATATGCAAAAAAAATCGCCCTGAAGAGCGATTTTTTTAGTACAGAGTACAAACTACTCACTACTCACTACTGACTACTCACTACTCAATACTGGTTACTGATTAGCCAGTTGATGGAGTATTGGTATATTTTTTCGAAGTGTGTGGTGGCTTCGAGTGGGAATCCCCAGACGAGTGTAGCGGATTGGTTGTTGTTTTTGGTTCCAATGGCAGCTGGGCATCGCATATCCAGATAGTTGGCCAGTACTTGTGCTTGTTCGCTTGTAGGCATTAGTCCTTCTGGAGCGGGTGAGAAGAGTTGCTCTGTATTGGGATGTAATAGTAGTTTGAATCGTTCTCCGTTGGTGGCCTGTACTTTGCCTGCTCGCGTAGCATTCTTGGCATAATAGCGTGTGAGCGTGTTGGTTTGTAGCCATTGCTTATCTATTTGGCTGATATGGTCGCTACTGATGAGTAGTTTGCCTCCTTGTGTGAGGTAGTGTGTGAGTGAGTCTTTGAGTATAGATGGCAGTGGTTGTCTTTGTCTTCCGCAGATAAGGTCGAGGAAGAGGTATGTGGAGTCGATGGTGGCGAGTGCTGGTGTGGTGCTGACATAACTGATATTCATTTTTTGTAGCACATTGCCGTGCAAGACGCTATAGTCTCTGGTATTGCCGATGGTGATTTCTCCTGCGTGGTCTCTATAGGATGCTCCCCATCCGCAGTTATCATCATTGATCCATTTGCTTTGGCGTGTATAATCCCATTGCTGTCCGATGTATGCGCATGTGTATCTATCTTCGCATGCGTATGTGCCAGGCACTATACCTGCGTAGGTGGAGTCGGCGAACCATTCGGGTCCGTATGTATCATCAAATGCATCGATGATGAGTGCGATAGGTGCTTTTCTCTTATTGCTGATGTATGCGCTGATGGTTGGGCTTGGGAAACTGAGTCCTCCTTCATTGCCCGCTACCACATAGCAGTTGTACTGCACACCCGGTTTGAGCGGGATGGTGTATTGTGTATCTTCCACTTGCTGCACTTTCCATTCTCCTCCGTTCTCTTGTGTATAGAGTAGGTAGTAGGAGGGTGTGGCTGTGTGTTCGAGTGTGTCGGTGGTAGGTGTCCATGTGACGCGTCCATTGGGTTGTATGGCTATTTGCTGTACGGGGAGTGGTTGCACGATAGCGGATTGTCCGTTGAGATAGCGCAGTATGCCTTTGTAGATGGCTCTGGCGGCTGTGAAACGGAATTGTGGGTCTAATCCGTATTGCATATCTGCCATGTTCTTATGGCTTAGTAGTTCCAGGATGATGCTTGGTACCACGGGTACTCGTGATTCGCAGTAATTGGCTTCGAGTAGTTGTCTTCTGGTCCAATAAGGTGCGATGGTTCGTAGGTCGTTGACCACTTGTGTTTGTATCCAGTCGGCGAGTTCTCTATTGACAATTCGTCTATCTTGTCCGTTGGCTAAGGACTTATTGCCCTCGTCGTCATGGGTGGTGTAGATGCATAGTGTGCCGATGATGGTGGAGTCGTTTTCGCTATCTAATCCATCGGTGTGTAGCGCGAGGCATAGGTCGATAGGTATGGATTGCGATAGGTGGTTGACCCACATGGCTCTGCATTTCATATCATCTTTATACTCGTCTCCGTCGTATAGGTTCCATAGTGTAGAGTCCATCTGCTGCTCTATCATCCAGTAGCGTGCTCCTTCGGTCCATCTGGGCATACCTGATGGTCCTGGTTGTGTATGTTCGAGTCCTGCTCTGGGCATGTATATGTTTGCTCCTGAGTTCTCAAGCATCTTACGCAGCAAACGAATATATTCCTGGCTATATAGGTCTTCTACTGTGGTCCAGAGTGTGGCTCTTTGCCAAATCCATTGTTGTCTTTTGTGGTTGAAATAGAGTCCATGGCTTGGCCAGATGGCGATATGCCTTTCTGTGAGATCTTTATTGAGTAGTGAGTAGTGAGTAGTGAGTAGTGAGTAGTTAGTAGTGAGTAAGGCGCAGGGTGTGATGAGGTCGCGTATGTTGGTCTTTTGGGTGAAGAGTTGTACTTTTCCCTGGGTGTGTCCCAAGACCCACAGACTAATTTTCTGCTCAATCTCTTTTGCTTTTTCTTCGCTCCATTGTACTCCGCTGAGGGTAGCATTGGTGTGAATAACAATATGATTGCCATCCACACGCATTTTTCTTACGCGCACATTAGGTGACCATATACGCGAGAAGCCTGTGTAATTCATTAATGAATCACTCAGTTCTTGCATGCCGATAGTTGCTTGCGCGCTATCGGCACATAGAAATAGAAGTATGATTAAAAGCCCTTTTTTCACTTTAGAAATCCTCGTCACTTAAATCGGTGGTACTTTGTCTATTTTTCTGTATGGCGTCTAAAAGTGATTGTTTGAGGTCGCTTGCCATTTTAGGTTGGTATCCTTCTGCGATATCATAGTCCTTGGCATCATTCTCTTTGAATACGACACGCACTTTGACGATAGCGATATCGTTTTGCAGTTTATCAATGAGTTCTGGGGTGATGGCGTATGATGTGATGGTTTTATAGTATGTGATGGTAGCGTTTGCATTCTTCTTGGTGAATTTCTCTTTCTTGATGTCTTTGTTGGTATCGAGTGATAGGCGTGTCATAGTGCCATCTGAAAAACGAATGAGAATGCGTGATGCGTCTGTAAACTCATAGTATGTATTCACATTGGTAGTCCAAACCAATAGTGTTGTGATGTCCTCTCCATTCACACGCTCTTGATAGAAAGCCAATTGAGGTTTGATGTTTTTGGATGTAGTGTTGTCCACATGAATGAATTTACCTTGTCCTGCGGCGTATGCATTAAGCATAGAGATGAGTGTTAATGCACAAATGATAAATAGTTTTTTCATTGTTGTATTGTTTGATTGTTAGTAAATATGATCGGTTCTAATTGAATATTCTTTTTGGGTAGTAACCCTCTATTGACGGGTCTGACGCGGTATCCAGCTGCTCGTAGTTGCTGTAATAATCCCTTTTCTCCTCCGAGATAGATGGCATTGAGTGTGATGAATGCTGCTCCTTGTTGTAGGTAGGGTTGTAGTCGTTTGGTCCATTCTTTATTTCGCGCGCAGTAGATTTTATAATCCGAGTATGAGATGGATGTTTTATTATCTGGGCTTTCTACTTGGTAACTTATGTCTGCGAGTCTTCCTGATAGGTACATATCTCTAATGGTTCGCTCTTGCTGTACTTCTTTCTCGGGGTATTGCACCACTTTGAGCAGTTCTTCGCATTGCCAATGGAATGGTTCTCTATCGAAAAGCATATACATTGTTTCTCCTATGTTGTCGAGTCCGATGACGGGTATGCCTCGTTCGGCTGCTACATATTCAAAGAAGCTCTCCATGGATGTTTGTTCGTCGTATTGCAGCCACTGCTTCATGAGTTCTGTTCGTAGCATTTCGGTGAGGTAGGAGGGTTTCATGCGGGATAATTGGTCTAGTCCCATTCCTATATTGAGTAGTAGGTTTTGGTCGATATAGTCTAATTGTTGTTCTGTATAGAAATTGGTCAATCGGATGGAGTCGGGTAGTATGGCTGCTTGTCTGAGTGCTGCGATTGCTTCGTAGTCTTGCATGGTGAACTCGGTTAGCACTTTATCGCATTTGGCAAAGCATTGGAACACATTCGGTATGGTGTCCAGAAACTGCATATTGACATGTCTATTGATGGCTAAGATGTATGATTTTTGCTTGCATGATCGTCCACTCAGTTCATACAATAGTTGTGCATTTGCATGGAGTGCAAAGGCAGTTATTATGAGTATGTATAGAATGCGTTTCATTGGAATCGAGTGATCATGTTGTATGCTTGGTAAATGCCCAATTCGCCTGCTTTACTCAGGTCGTGTAATCCTTTCTCTATGTCTCCTGTATAGATGTATGTGAGTCCTCTATTGAGGTATGCTTCGGCGAAATCGTTGTCTTGCTCAATGGCGAGTGTATAATAGCGTATGGCATCTTTCCATTCGCGCTGTGCGCAAAGTATATTTGCTTTGTTATAATATGCAAAAGAGAAGTCAGGTAGCAATTTGATCACTTGGTCGTAGTCTTTGAGCATGATGTCAAAATCCATCGCATTGGTGGCTTGCTGTTCTCCTATGGCTCGCTGGTATTCTAATAGTCGGTATCTCCAGTTGGCTCGGCAGAAATAGATGATGGGTTCTAACTGCTTGTCTGCATGCAATGCGGCTCGTGTGCAATCGTCAATAGCGCTGGTGTAGTCTTGCACGATAGCAAACTCAATGGCTCGTGATAGATAGAGCGAGGTGATAATAGTATAGTTGGGTTGGTCTGCTATCTCTTGCTCTACGATGTGTGTTGATAGTCTAGCTATTTCCGAGAAATGGAAGTTTACCATTTCGGCTGTGAGTGCTATCTCTTGTGTTGCAAAGCGCAAGATGGATGGTAGTATGTTATTTTTATTGATATATTCCACCGATGGGTGGTAGTAGTTGGTTCTGCGCAGACTTAGATCTTGGTGGTAGTATGTGAGAGCGATATTAGGTTCGTTCACTATGTTTTGGTGTTGTTTCTGTATAGAACCTCTTGTTTTGGAGTCGTATTTCTGTTCTTCTTCGGTGAGTTCGGGTTGGTTTTGTGCGGTAGATGATGAAAACTCTTTGCGATGGTCTTTCTTTTGTGGTTGTGCGTCAGCGATGAGCAGATCGGTATTGGGTGTGATGGCTTGCTGTGCTTGTATTTCGTCCTTTCGTGCCTCTAATTCTTGTGCTTTCTGCCGATACCTAAACGCGTCCGCTTGTTTGCCCAATTGTGTTTTAGCTTGTGCGGCTAAGTAATAACTGGGTAAGAAATAGGGGTATTTGGCGATAAGCGAATCCATATCGCTAATCACATGGTTCCATTTTCTCAATTGCATTTGAATCAATCCTCTTTGGTATCTCATTTCTGTTTTGTGTGGTGCTAATGAGATGGCTGTGTTGAGGTCCTCAAGTGCCTGATTATAATCGCCCACTTCTTGCCTCATGATGCCTCTATTGTAATAACACTCTGCGTCGTTTGGTGCTATTTTAACGGCTTGGGTGTAGTCAGCGAGTGCAGCCCTGTAATTATGTCTGCGGTATGCAATAATACCTCTATTGATATAGTCTCCTGCCCATTTAGAACCCATGTTGATGGCTTGTGTGAGGTGTGTATAGGCCTCGTCATCGTTTTTGAGCATCAATTGTATGACGCCCAAAGCGGACCATACGGCGGGGTTTGTTCTATCATATTGTGCAGCATTGGTGAAGGCCTCTAAGGCATTGAGTGTGTCTCCTTTTAATAGGCATACTCGTCCTTTCTCGCTCCATATGGAAGCCGATTGCGGTTCGCGTTTGATTAGCTGATTGATGTCTGTTAGTGCCTCTTCATAATGCTCTTGCATAGCTCTGGTATCCGCTCTGAGCAGCATGTATGTTCTATTCTCTGGTGCGAATTTTAGCGCTTCGGAATAGTCGCTCTCTGCTTCGTTGAGCATATGTAGTTGCCGATAGATATATCCTCTTGTGTAGTAGGCGCCTGGCGAGAATGGATTGCGCTCAATGGCGGCGTTGCAGTCACGCAATGCACCCTGATAGTCCTCTAATTGTATTTTAGCGATGGCTCTATATAGATATGGTTCGCTAAGGTAGGGTTTGAGGTGTATCACTTGATTGAAATATTGAATGGATAGCACATAATCCTCAAAATACAATGCGTTTCTACCGATGGCTGTGATGCGATCGGTATTCAATTGTGCATGCGCCGATAGTGTAGCGATGCATAGTAGTAATATGTAGGCTATTCGTTTCAATCTATTGTATGCATCCTTCGTTAGGGTTGAACCAAGTAGGGATATCAAATTGTTCGTGCGGTTCATAGCCCAAGGTTGAATCGGATAGTACTTTCTGCATGTATAATGCACAAATAGGCAATGCCATGGATGCTCCTTGTCCTTGTGCCAGGTTATCAAAATGTATAGCTCTGTCTTCTCCGCCTACCCATGCGCCATTAACTAAGGATGGAGTGAAGCACATGAACCATCCATCTGAGTTATTATTGGTGGTACCAGTCTTTCCTCCCATAGGTGCTTGTATGCCGTATTTATACCGTACGCGTACGCCTGTACCGTGGTCCATCACGGCGCGTAGCATATATATCATCTTATAGGTTGTGATTTCACTTATGACTTCATGTGTTTTGGGTGTAAATAAACCGATCACATTGCCATTATTATCCTCTATATGTGTGATGTATAGGGGTTCTGTGCGTATGCCTTTGTTAGCAAAAGTGGTATATGCATCCACCATTTCCTCTACACTCACTTCGCATGGGCCGAGACATAATGAGATAACCGGGTCTAATTGTCCTTGTATGCCGAATGAGCGCATCATCTTGACTAATTGCTCAGGCGTGAATAGAGACATAAGGTAGGCTGAAATCCAGTTGCTGGAGTTTTGTAATCCCCATGTGAGTGTAACGGTGTCTCCTTGGTTCTTATCATGTGTATCTCGTGGTGTCCATTCCTTTCCATTGCCATCGATGAGTGTGATGGGTTGGTTAATGGTTTTTTCGCATGGCCATAATCCTTCGTCCATAGCTAAGGTGTATAGGTATGGTTTGACTGTAGAACCCACTTGTCGTCGTCCTTTGGTAACCATATCGTATTGGAAATGTGTGAAGTTAGGTCCGCCTACATATGCCTTGACATGTCCTGTATGTGGGTCCATAGACATGAATCCACAGCGTAAGAAACTTTTTTGCCATCGGATGGAGTCATAGGGTGACATGATGGTGTCAATAAGGCCTCTCTCGTATGTGAATAATCGCATGTCTTGTGGTGTGTGGAATGCTTTTAGAATGGAGTCAGCACTTATTCCTGCTTTTCTCATCAATCGATAGCGTTCTGTTTGTCGCATAGAGCGTGACATAATGCCATCTACCTCTTGCTGTGTGAGATCGCGTGAGAAGGGTGCGTTCTTTTTGCGTTTCAGTTCTTTGAAGAATGCTTTCTGTTGCTCTTGCATATGCTCATCCACTGCCTCTTCTGCATAGCGCTGCATTCGTGAATCAATGGTGGTGTATATCTTCAGTCCATCTTGATACAAATCGTATTTAGATCCATCAGGTTTATGATTTTTCTCGCAAAAACCATATACAGGATTATTATCCCATTGCCATTTATCCAATTCGTATTGCTGTTTATTCCATTCGGAATAGTTGCTTTCTTTGGGTTCCTTTGCGGTGAGTACTCCTCTTAGGTATTCGCGTAGGTAAGGCGCGAGTCCTTGCTTATGATCAACAGAACTATATTTGAGTTGCAATGGTATGGCAGCTATTGAATCGCGTGTGTTTTGATCAATAAATCCATATTTTTCCATTTGGCTGAGTACCGTATTTCGTCTTCCGATTGCTCTCTCTGGATAACGCATAGGATTGTATAGGGATGGGTTTTTACACATACCTACCAGCATAGCTGCCTCTTCTATCTTGAGTTTAGCAGGTGTGGTGGAGAAATATACTTGTGATGCCGATTGAATTCCAACGGCATTGTATAGGAAATCAAACTGATTGAGATACATGAGTAAGATTTCTTCTTTGGAATAGAGTCGTTCCAGTTTGGTAGCGATAACCCACTCAATGGGTTTTTGCATGGCTCGCTCTATGATGTTATTGGCGCGTGGTGACCATAATTGCTTGGCTAACTGCTGGGTGAGTGTACTTCCTCCTCCGGCTCTTCCTAATTTGAGCACGGCGCGGAACATGGATTTGAAATCCACTCCTGTATGCTCATAGAAACGCACATCTTCTGTGGCGATAAGCGCATCAATAAGGACAGGTGACAAATCGGAGTATTGAACTCCTATTCGGTTTTCATACTTGTAATAGCGACCTAATGATTGCATATCGGATGATATAATCTCACTGGCAAAACTATTTTTAGGGTTTTGCAATTCTTCCAGCGGCGGTAGATAACCTACAATGCCTTTTGCAATGAGGGTCATGGTGATAAAGGCGATTACTATTGATCCAATGAATAGTCCCCAAAACCAACACAATAGTGTTTTATACCAAAGTTTATTTTTCATATTTAAGATAATTTATTAGTCCGTCATGAGTGCCTCTATGATCTGATTTAGAATATGTAGGCCTTTTTGAGTGGCAATGATGCGATTGTTATGGGTTTGTAATAGATGATTATCAATGTATTTTTGTATTTGATTGCGTGTGTGTGGATAGTGATGTGATTGTCCTATCAAGTTTAAATGCTGCGCTATGTGGTCCAAGGAAATACCTTGATTTGTTCTCAGTGCGAGCATGATGTATTCGTTATAGCGGTCGATGGGAGTGAGTATTTCTTTTTCCCTCCATGTGTCTTGCTGCAAATTGCATGCCATATATGCATCTAAGTCATCAGGATTAGATGAGCGAATATATTGTGTATCATCATCTATGCGCTTATAATAACTGTGTGCTCCCGCTCCGATACCTATATATGGTGTGCCATTCCAGTAATTGCTATTATGTATGGCTTTGTATCCAGGTAGTGCAAAGTTGCTCACTTCGTAATGCTCAAATCCTGCTTGTTGGAGCCGTTCGCATAGATAATCATACATCTCATTCTCCATATCCTCGTCAATGGGTTCTATCGCTCCTTGCTCCAATAGATGCGTGAGAGGTGTTCCCTCTTCGTATATCAGTCCATAGGATGAAATATGCTGTATTCCCAATTGTACAGCCATCTCGACATCCGCTTTCCATTGCTCCATTGTTTGTGTAGGCAAGGCATAGATGAGATCGATAGATATATTCTTAAATCCTACTTCTTGTGCGCTGTGTATGGTTTGTATGGCCTGTTGTGCATTGTGTCTTCTGCCGATGGTCTTTAAAAGTTCATCTTGAAAAGACTGAATACCAATAGATAATCGCTGAATACCTGCTTGGTATAGTGCTTGCAGATAGGTCTTATTGGCATCTCCAGGATTGATTTCCATGGTGATTTCATCCATGTGCTCTATTCCTATGGCTTCGAGGATGCGTTCAATATGTGTAGGTTTTAGCAAACTCGGCGTACCTCCACCTATATAGATGGTTTGAATGGCTTGGTGCGTACTATTCTTGCGAAGATGGATCTCTTCAATCAGTTTATCCACATAACCGTCTATACGCTCGAATTGCGTAGTAGAAAAAAAATCGCAATACAAGCATCGTGTTTTACAGAAAGGGATATGTATATATAATCCAGCCATTCGTTAATCCTTCTTCTCGTCCTTCTTTTTTCCCCATAGGTATTTCATCCATTCGTCTATCTTTTGCTCTTGTGGACTACCTTGGGCTACCCAAAATACTTTGCCGTCAATCTCGTCAGGCATGAATTGCTGCTTAACGAAATGATTTGGAAAATTATGCGCGTATTTATATTGTTCTCCATATCCCAGTTCCTTCATCAGTTGTGTAGGTGCATTGCGTAAATGCAATGGAATGGGTAGGTTACCTGTTTGTCTCACCACTCTGAGTGCTTCGTCAATAGCCAAAAGACTGGAATTACTCTTAGGACTTGTGGCCAAATAAATCGTGGCCTGTGCCAAGGGTATGCGTCCTTCTGGCCATCCGATTTTCATAAGTGTTTCAAAGCATGCATTGGCAATCAGAAGAGCATTTGGATTGGCTAATCCGATGTCTTCGCTGGCTGAGATAACTAATCGGCGTGCAATAAACTTAGGGTCTTCTCCGCCTTCTATCATGCGTGCCAACCAATAGATAGCTGCGTCGGGGTCGCTGCCACGAATCGATTTGATGAATGCGGAGACGATATCGTAATGCATCTCTCCGTCTTTGTCGTAGGCTACGGGGTTTTGCTGTAATTGCTTCGTGACGGTCTCGTTATCAATGACGCGTACTCCACTATTGCATACTAATTCGATGATATTGAGCAGTTTGCGTGCGTCGCCTCCGCTATAACGCAGGATGGAATCAGTTTCTTTGACTTCAATCTGTAGTGCTCGGATATGCTCATCTTTTTGCAATGTGCGATGGAGAAGCGTTAGTAAATCCTCTTTTTCTAATGCTTTGAGCACATATACTTGGCATCTACTGAGCAGAGGGGTGATTACTTCAAAACTGGGGTTTTCGGTTGTCGCTCCGATGAGTGTGATAGTACCTTCCTCTACTGCTCCAAGTAGGCTATCTTGCTGTGATTTAGAGAAGCGATGTATCTCGTCTATGAATAGGATAGGACATCTATTATCGCTTGGCGCAAAGAGCCCACTATTCATGGCAGCCCTATGTTTGGCTTTTTCTATTACCTCTCTCACTTCTTTTACACCGCTTGTAACCGCGCTTAGTGTATAGAAAGGTCGCTCCAAATGATGCGCGATGATGCGCGCCAAGGTGGTTTTTCCTACGCCTGGAGGGCCCCATAGTATAAAACTGGCTATGTTGCCCGACTCAATCATGCGGCGAAGGATAGCCTCTTCCCCCACCAAATGTTTTTGCCCTATGTAGTCGCCCAAATTCTTTGGACGCATTCGTTCTGCTAATGGTAACATAGTAATTGTTTTGCGTTCGCGATCGCTTCTTGTGACGGGTTATTTCCGCTCAGCATGGATGCGATTTCTATGGTTCGTTCTTCGTTATCTAATTGGCGTATATGTGTTTCTGTTCTGCTTTCAGTATCCGCTTTGTACACTTTGTAGTGCGTTTGTCCAAGTGCGGCTATTTGAGGCAGATGGGTGATGGCGATGATTTGTCTTGTGGCGCCCATCTCCTGCATGATGGTAGCCATTTGCGTAGCAATATTACCGCTTACTCCAGTGTCTATCTCATCAAAGATGATGGTTGGTAGTCCTTTGCTGCTTGCAATGAGTGATTTGATACAAAGCATCAATCGACTTATCTCACCTCCCGAAGCCACTTCGCTCACCGGACGAAGACTTTGATTTAAGTTAGCCGCAAAGAGTAGTTGTAAACTATCGCATCCATTGGGAGTAAAATCATCCGTGGGTAGGATAGGTATTTCTACTTTCGCATGCGGTATGCCCAAGTTTTTCATTCCTTCTATGATGCGTTGGCAAATAGAGGGTATGGTATTGGTTCTACTTTGTGTCAGTGCGTTCGCTTTTTGGGTTAGCGATGTCTTGAGTGCGTCGAGTTTCTTCTGGGCCTGTTCAATCTCGTAGTCAAAACTATCTAATCGATTAACTTTGTCTCCCAATTGGTTATATTCTTCAATCAGTTCGTCTATGCTTTGAGCACTGAATTTATACATCAATCCATTGAGTTGGTCTATTCGCTCTTCCACCCATGCCAACCTCTGTGGGTCCATCTCAATATTATTAAAATATCGTTCAGCTTCCTGAGAAATATCTTGTAACTCAAGGCGTGCAGACTCTATGCGTTCTTGTAGGTCTGCCGCTACATTCTCTATATTGCACACACGCAATAAATCGGTCACACTGCCGTTTTCTCCTGTGAGGATATGGATGGTGTGGTCTAAGGCAGTGCGCAGTTCCTCCGCATGGCTTAATCGGTATTGCTCTTGTTCTAATTGCTCTAATTCACCACTTTGCAGATTAGCTTCATCCAAGATTTTATATCTATACTGAATGAAGTCCGCTTCTTGTTGGCTCTTTTGGGCCAAGGATTGTATGTCTTGCAATGCTTGTGCTGCTTGTAGGTATTGCTCAAAACATTGGGTGTAATCGCTCAATAGCTCCTCGTTGTCAGCAATGGTGTCTATGACACCAAATTGAAAATCCATATTCTCAATCAAGAGATTGGCATGCTGCGAGTGTATGTCTATTAGACGATTGGATAATGCTTTTAATTCTTGTAGCGTCACGACCGAGTCATCCACAAACGAGCGACTTTTACCATTGCTATATAGTTCGCGTCGAATGATGCAATCGTCAAATTCGGCTTCAATAATGCATTTGGTCTCTCCATCTGTAATCACTTTGCTATCAGCGCGCGCACCTAAAACCAACGCGAGTGCGCCCAAGATAATACTCTTTCCCGCACCGGTTTCGCCCGTTAACACAGAGAAACCTGCATTAAAATCGATGTCCAAATGCGTGATTAAGGCGTAATTTTGTATGTGTAGATGTTTTAACATTAGTTTTGATTAATCTTATCGTATGTGTTTTGGCGTGTGGGGTCGATGTCAATCAATAGATTATAGACATCCGTTTTTTCCTTATCTGTGCCTTTTCTAAAAATATCCACTAATTCCTCTGCTTTCGCATCCAAGAAAGTATTGATAACATAGGTGGCAGGTCGGGCGCGGTATGCTTCCTTTAGCACGGGTATTCCTTCCGCTATTCGTGCGCGTCCGTTGGTGACATTAGCACTCATCTCATCTAATCCCAAACGATGGTAATCGTAGTAATAATTGCGGTATTTGCTAAATGCATCGTCCAGTAGATTATTGATTAATGCATAGCGATTTCTATTGCTATCAAAGGCTAACCATCCTTTTTGCTCCGTATTATCCATGCTGGCCGATTGGCACGCATTGCAAATCTCTTCGCATGCTTGGAAGTAGGGAGTGCCACCTAAACGCTGATAACTATCCATATCATGACCAATAATCAAATAGCAATAATAAGCAAGCATGGCCGTTAGATTGGTAGTGAATTGGTTTTGCTGATATTCAATACGATCAAACTCCTGATAGGTGAAGTTAAAACTTGCGTCATTAAAATTGAGTAGAGGTGTAGTGTAGGTGGTACCAAATACAGGGCGTCTGCTCTGTAATGTCATCTCGCATTTATAGAGGTTGTCCGCGGCTTCTTTGACAATAATCATCATGCTGCATTCAATTTTTTCATGTTCAGCGAATGTCATGTTCGTCCAGCGGTTTTGGTTCATATATTCCTCAATGGCTGTCTGAAGTGTGGTATACACCTGTTTATTCGAACCCTCTATTAAGTCAGAATTGATGCTAACCGTGCAATTGAGTTCTTGCGCGTACGCACTCATGCACACGCACATCGCGAATAATATATGGAGTACTATTCTTTTCATTTGGATATGGATATGATGTTTCCTGTTTTTTCACTAAAGATGATAGATGGCAATTCGGGGGCAGTGAATAGATTGGTAGGAATAGGCATATCCACACCAAACTGCGCAATAGGTAGTGTCTTATTTATCCATTCTACACCTTTGTGCCAAATAGATACACAGGCATGGCCTGGTATGTTATAAACCAATTGTGAAGGCTGATAAGTATCTTTCTTTTTAGATTTCTTTTCTTCTACAACGGGTGTAATATGTTGGTGCTGGTATGCCATTTGTATCTTAATCTCCTCTGCATCAATGTTTTCCGCGTCAGTAAAACCATTCTCTCTAGAGAAATAAAATATTTCTTCATATGTTTTCTCATTGTTTTTAATAGGGCAATACTCGTATGTGTAGTGCTGTGTGGAAATGGTTTTCTTTCCCACGAAGAGAGCCAATAATTGTTTTTCTTGTCTTTTGAGTTCATCCAAGATAAGTTTCATCGCCTCACCATCAGCTGGAGTATGTTCCACTTCGCCACTTAATAGGTACATGCGTATCTCGCGTATATGGAATATTTGTTGTGCCACAGATTGCGCTTGTTCTGCAAGCGATTTGCTACCAAGCATATCTTCAGTGAATGGGATGGTTTGAATACTTTTTGATTTCGTTTTCTCTTCTGCTTTTGGCTTTTTAACTTGTTGTTTCGCTTTGAATTCTGTGTTAAAACCCGTTAGTAATCCTTTCTCATTTATATTCAATAAATAGAGAGGAATAAGTGGGGTGGTAGTCACTTTGTGTGCTCTGTTTAAATCTACATAAGTGCGTGTACCAACGGATACTTGTTGTAATTTATATATCGTTCGCGTCTCCGTTAACGCATTGGTGATACCTAATAACTCTTCTGCGTAAGAGGCATATTTACCCATCTCCTGTATTTCGATTGTATAGGTAAAATCAAAAACAAGACTGTTTTTAGGACTATAATACACAAGCGAGGACTCATTTGCATTGTGATTGACATCCGTAATACCGGTTGTAAGTACGGTTAGAAATACCATTAATGTTGTAAGCATAGTAGTATGATTTTAGTATTATTTATTCCAAATTTTCCAAGCGGCGATAGCCTGTCCCATTAGCATTCCCATGCCATTTTGTGTGCTTGCTCCTTGTAGCCTTCCTTTCTTGAGAAAGAGCGTTTCTTCAGGATTGTAAATGCAATCAAATAATAGATGGCGATTGCTAATCAGTTCATATGGGATGTTCGGGCACGATTCTACATCAGGTAGCATACCCAATGGAGTGCAATTGATAATAATGCTATGATTATCCATGATAGATTGATCAATAGCGTCGTATCCAATAGCTCGTTCGTTCGGTGTTCTGCTGACCAATGTGGGCTCTATTTGTAACTTTGTGAGTCCATAGCATATAGCCTTTGACGCTCCACCTGTACCTAATACCAATGCCTTTTTGTCGTAAGGGCGCAAGAGAGGATGAATCGATTCCATAAACCCAAGGCAGTCGGTGTTATACCCAATATGGTTATGCACTACATTGACAGCACCAATAGTGGAAGCTGTTTCGTCCAATCCTTTTAGATAAGGGATGATGGTTTGCTTATAGGGTAATGTAATATTCATGCCGTCTAAACGGTCGAGTAAATCCTTTACTCGCTCAAAATCATTCTCATCAATAGGATAGAGTGAGTACTCAGCATTGATATGTTCTTTCTGAAACATATCGTTGAAATATTTTGCTGAGAATGAGTGCAATAGTGGGTATCCTATTATACCAAAGTGACGCATAGTTTTCTATGTTTTATTGTTGCTTTATGTGTTTTGGAGAAGAATGTTTTTCCTCCTTCTCCGCGTTGGAGTGCATTATATATCTTTTCTATTTCTTGAAAGCCATATTGGCGTAGTTCTTCATAGAGTTTTGTGATACCCGCCTCGCGCGTCTCCCGTCCTTCAATTATATCCAAATAACCTTGCATATATTCTGCTGTTTGCGCCATATGTTCTATTTCTGCTTTTGTATAGCTTTGTAATTGCTTGCGAATAGCATTGCGAGTTATGGTGGTGTCCGTATTTGTGGAGTCATCCACCCATTCCATATGGCGTTTATAGCGCAAATAATATTCAATATAATCGCGTGTAGTGCACAATAAGGGGCGTACAATGGGTATCGTGCTATCTGGTACTATTGGATTGGGACTAATAGGTCGCATCCCTATTAAGCCTCTTATACCCGTTCCTCGGCGTAGATTGAGCAGGATAGTCTCTGCTTGATCATTCTGATGATGTGCCACAACGATTGCTTGACAGTTCTCAGCGGAGGCCATCTCG
>CALATT010000009.1 GCA_937891905.1 uncultured Bacteroidales bacterium
CGTTCGAAAGCAAAAGTCAATTGCTTTCTCCATGCTCTTAACTCGGACTATCGCTTACACTAGCAGTCCTCGTTAATATTAGTACAGAGTACAAAGGACGCTTTGCTAATTATTCATTATTAATTATTAATTATGAAAACATTTCCTGCATCGCAGTTGATCATTAATGCGGATGGTTCAATCTTCCATCTGCATATCAAGCCTGAACATTTGGCAGATAAGGTTATCTTGGTTGGTGACCAAGGTAGAGTGGATCTTGTGGCATCCTTCTTTGACGAGGGTTCCATCGAATGCAATATACAGTCGCGTGAGTTCCATACGATAACAGGGCGATACCAAGGTAAACGCATCTCCTGTATATCCACAGGTATCGGTACGGACAACTGCGACATCGTGATGAACGAGATAGACGCGTTGGCGAATATTGATTTCGCTACTCGCACGGAGAAAGAGACTCCTCGTGTGCTCGACATCGTGCGCGTAGGTACTTGTGGAGGTATGCAAGAAGATATTCCTCTTGGTACATTCCTTGTGAGCGAGAAATCTATCGGTTGGGACGGTGTATTGGCTTTCTACGAAGATAGAGATAAGATAGCCGATGTGGGTTTTGAGAAGGCACTCGTTGATTTTATTGGTTATCCCGCCAAGGCTGCCGTTCCGTATGTGGTGGCAGCGAACCCTGAATTGGTGGAGCGTATCGCCCGCGATGATATGATGCGCGGTTGTACTATCGCAGCGAATGGTTTTTATGGTCCACAAGGACGCGTATTGCGTGTGGGGCTCGCTGTGGAAGATATCAATGAGAAGATAACTGCTTTTAGATACGAAGGACAACGCATCACCAATTACGAGATGGAGGGTTCATGCATTGCAGGACTCGCACTCCATATGGGTCACCGCGCGATGACGGTATGTTGCGTGATAGCACAACGCAAGATTGAAGCCGCTAATACCGACTATAAACCGCGTATCAAAGAATTGGTGAAAACAGTATTGGAGAGAATCTAATTGATGTACGATGTACGATTTACGATTTACGATTTATTATAAAAAGGAATGAAAAAACAAACTATTTTAATAGCGCTTGTGGGCGCAATGATGGCAGGATTAGTGGCTTGTACTCCTCAGCAGGAGAAAAAACAGACACCTGCAACGAATGAATTTAATTATATGGTAGAGAACTTTGCTGATTTAGGCATTTTGCGTTATCGCGTGCCAGATTTTGAAAACTTAACAACGCAACAAAAAGCGCTCGTTTATTACTTGAACGAGGCGGCTTTGTGGGGACGAGATATCCTTTGCGACCAAAACTGTCGCTATAACTTGCGTATCCGCCGCGCTTGTGAGAGTATCTATCTCAATTATACAGGCGATAAGACCACCGAGGAATGGAAAGCATTCGAACTATACCTCAAGCGTATATGGTTTGCCAATGGTATTCACCACCATTATTCAGAAGATAAGATTCTACCTACTTGTTCGCGTGCGTGGTTTGAAGAGGCTTGCGCTCATTGCGGTGTGCAGTTAGATGACGAAGTGATGGCTGTTATCTTTGATCCTACCGTGATGGCGAAGAAAGTGAACTCAGTTACAGGTCAAGACCTCTGCCTCACTTCAGCATGCAACTACTACGAGAATGTGACACAAGCAGAGGCTGAAGCATGGTATGCAGCGCACAAAGATAACTCACCCGAACCTAAATGGATTGGACTCAACTCTAAGTTGACGAAGAATGAGCAAGGTGAGGTGATTGAGCGCGTTTTCAAATCCACAGAAGATGGTCTTTACCGCGAGGCATTAGTGCATGTGGTGGAGAACCTTGAGAAAGCACTTGTTTATGCAGAGAACGATAAGCAACGCGAAGTGATTTCTAAACTGATTGAATTTAATAAGACAGGTGACCTTACTACTTTCAACCAATATGCTATCGCGTGGGTACAGGACTTAGATAGCCGTGTAGATTTCGTGAATGGATTTACCGAAGTGTATGGCGACCCATTAGGTGTTACGGGTGCATGGGAGTCATTGGTGAATTTCAAAGATGAGGCAGCTACACGCCGTGCGCAGACACTTTCTGATAACGCGCAGTGGTTCGAAGACAACTCACCTATCGCGCCGCAATACAAGAAAGCAGAGTGCAAAGGTGTATCTGCCAAGGTGATCACCGCTGCTATCCTTGCAGGTGATTGTTATCCCGCCACTCCTATTGGAATCAACTTGCCTAACGCCAATTGGATTCGTAAGAACTACGGTTCTAAATCGGTTACTATTGCCAACCTCACCGAGGCATATAACCAAGCATCTTTAGGTAATGGATTCAATGAAGAGTTTATCTTGGAGGAGGCAGACCGCGAGATAGCACGCCAATATGGAGCATACATGTCCGATATACATGTGGACCTTCACGAGTGTTTAGGTCACGGTTCGGGTCAGATGTTACCTGGTGTGGATAAGAACGCACTCAAGGAGCACGGTTCTACTATCGAGGAATGTCGTGCTGACCTCTTCTCTATCTATTACATGGCTGACCCTAAGTTGGTGGAGTTGGGTATTGTACCTGACGCTGAGGCTTATAAAGCGCAGTATTATCATCAGTTACTCAATGGTGCGCTGACGCAGTTGGTGCGTATTGAGCCAGGTAAGCAAATCGAAGAAGCACATATGCGTAACCGCGCTATCAACGCCCGTTGGGTCTTGGCGCACTGCAACCCAGCGCAACCAGAGGCAGAGATTATTGAGCAGGATGGTAAGCATTACTTGCGTATCAATGATTACGAAGGTGTGCGCGCACTCTTTGGACAACTATTAGCTATCACACAGGATATCGTTTCTACAGGTAACTACGAGGCGGCTTGCCAATTAGTGGAAGAGTATGGAGTGGCAGTTGATAGCACATTGCACCAAGAGTTATTGGCTCGTTACCAACCACTCAACATCCCGCCATACAAGGGATTTGTAAATCCTATCTACACCGCACATTTCGATGCAGAAGGCGAGATAACAGATGTCACACTTGACTACACCGAGGGATACACCGAGCAGCACTTACGCTACTCACGCGACTATAGTCCACTGCCCGATGTGAATAAGTAATGGTACATCTTTCCCTGCCTATATCCAAATCAATAGCCAATCGATTATTGTTATTGCAGGCTATACACGGAGACGAGCTTATGCCCGTCTCCGCTGCTATGCCAGATGATGTACGCCTCATCCATCATTGTATTACACAACTGCGTGCGCATCAAAGCGGTACACCACTCACGCTCTATCTGCATAACTGCGGGACTGCTTTGCGCTTTTTGAAAGTACATTTGGAGCAATGTTATCAGGGCGAACCCATCGTGCTCGATGGCGATGAACGACTTATAGAGCGGGATGGTCAACCCACTACGCAGACCACTTCTGCGTGGATCATGCACGGCAAGGATATACCTCAGGAGGAAGATGAGTCTCCTTATATCACGATGACTCGTCGTGTGACAGTTGCCTATCCGCATGTTGCTATAGAGCGAGACTGGAGTGCGGCTGCTTTCTGGTATGAATATATAGCTATTCACGGGGGAGAAGTGTTATTAGAAGGACTAACGGAGGATAGTTGGCAAGGTGACCGCAAGGTGGCTGCTATCTTTGCGCAGTATATGGGTGTGCACACTACCTATACGCCACAAGGAGTTATCTTGCGTGCAACGGACGACCAAAGACCAACATGTATTACTATCGATTTTAGTGCTACACCTGACTTGTACCCTGCTATCGCGCTCACTTGTGAACGGTTGGGTATTATATTACATGCCGAGGGAACAGAGCGTTTGCGGCATAAGGAATGTGACCGCTTGGAAGCAGTATGTTTGCATGAGGTGCGTAATGACCATCGTATGGCAATGGCACTCATGGCAGCTGATTATCCCGTTAACGAAGCAGAACAGCAGTGCGTGAGTAAGAGTTATCCGCATTTCGTGGAACAGTTAGCCAAGTTACAGACTCCCCCTGTGGAGCCAACTATCGCACATATAACACCCATCCGTGGAGTCAATGATGATAACAAGGGTAAGAAACATGCGCTCTCTCAACTGATACACGCCACGCAAGCAGACTTTATCTGGATGCACGATGATGATGTGTGTTGGCCAAGCGCTGCACAAGACGAAGAGCAAACGCATGATTGGGATGCATGGGGAGACTTGGTGGTTCTACCCCTAACGATGGAGAGTGAAAAGGCGCATCCTAACCTATTAGAACAATTACAGATAGTTGAGTACGCTGCTATCCAGCAACTCACTATCGAAGCTGCTCAGCGTGGCAAAGCGGTGATGTGTTCGGGGGCTAACCTTATCGTGAGACGCGAGGCATGGTTAGCATGCGAGGGTGACTTACACCCAGAGATACCCAGCGGAGATGATATGTTTCTATTAGAATCTGTCAAGCGCAAAGGGATGCGAGTGACGGTGATAGATGAACCTGATTATACTGCAGTGGTGCGCCCTATTCCTACATGGGGAGCATTCGTTAAGCAACGCATGCGTTGGGCTGGGAAAGCGCCCGTTTATACGGATAGAGATATTATCCGCTGCGGTGCATGGGTGGCTGCGATGAATATACTGCAACTGTTCTGCCCGCTTATTCTTCTTATAAAATTTCCCATTGAGTATGGTTTGATACGAAAAAGAATAACCCCTCCTAACAGGGAGGGGTGTGGAGTGAAATTATTCTTTGTGGCACTCCTATTAGAGATTATCTATCCCTTCTATATGCTTGCGTGTCTTATAGGGGGAGTTATCAAAAAAAAATCTTCAACTACTTGGTAATCATCCCAAAACGACATCCAAAACCATCATCAATGTAAACCCGATGGCAAAGCCAATCGTGTTGGTATTACTATGCGCTCCTTGCGATGCCTCGGGAATCAATTCTTCAATCACTACATACATCATCGCCCCTGCAGCGAAGGCTAATAGGTAGGGCAAGAAAGGAGTGAGCCATGCGGCAAGAAGGAGAACTAATAGTCCACCAATGGGTTCTACCACACCACTCAAACTACCTATTAAGAAGGATTTCCATTTGCTATTTCCTGCTGCGCGCATAGGCATGGCCACGATAGCACCCTCGGGGATGTTTTGTATCGCAATACCCAGCGAGACGGCAATAGAGGATGCTAAGGTGAGACCCGTTACACCTTGTTCAGCACCGCCCAAGACAACACCCACTGCCATTCCTTCGGGCAAGTTATGAATGGTGACGGCCAGCACTAACATCAGTGTGCGTGATAAAGGTCGCCGCGGACCTTCGGGTTCTTGCATGCCGATATGTAAGTGAGGAGTAATGCTATCCAATACTAATAGAAAACCCATTCCTAATAAGAAACCCACTACGGCAGGCACTACCGACCATATGCCACGATGACTCAAACTATCCATTGCAGGGATGAGCAGTGACCATACAGACGCGGCTATCATCACGCCTGAGGCAAAACCCAATAGCAGTTTCTGCAAGCGAGCAGAAATACTATCTTTGATGAAAAAGACGAAAGCAGAACCAACTATCGTTCCTACTAACGGTAGGAGTAGTCCTATGGCAAGAGTTATCATAAGTAATCGTTATGTGAGGGTTACAACATGCGCGCGTACATAAGGCACGCGCGCATATTTATAAGGAATATAGCGCGTAAGCGCCGTTTTTAATGTGTTTAAACTACACCGCTAAAGCCCATGAAGGCCATCGCCAATAGACCTGCAGTTAACAGTGCGATAGGAGTACCTTGCATTGCTTTAGGTACTTTATTCAATGCTAATTGCTCACGCAAACCAGCGAAGAGAACAAGTGCAACGGCAAAACCAATAGCAGTGGCGAAGGCGAAAATAGTACCGCTGAGCAAACCTGGTTCTACAGCAGCACCTTCTACTGCAGGCAGTTTGTATGTGCCATTTGCTACCAAAATAGCCACACCGAGGATACAGCAGTTGGTAGTGATCAATGGCAAGAATACACCTAATGCTTGGTATAATGCAGGACTCACCTTCTTGAGCATGATCTCAATCATCTGAACCAATGCGGCAATAATGAGGATGAAGAGAATAGTCTGAAGGAACTCTAATTCGCATACAACTAATAACTTCTGTAGCAAATAGGTAACTACTGTGGCCAATGTGAGTACGAAAGTAACAGCAGCGCCCATACCCATCGCAGTGTTAATCTTCTTACTAACACCCAAGAATGGACAGATACCTAAGAACTGACTCAATACAATATTATTAACAAATATTGCTGAAATAAATATAAGAAAATATACCATAAGTATTTGCTTTTTAGTCGTTTAGTATGTTCGTTATTTCTTTTGCAGTTTATTCATGATCACCATCAAGTATGCAAGGCAGATAAATGCGCCAGGAGCCAATACGAAGATTAGCATTGCATATTGTTCTCCAAAGATGGGCAAACCGAATACGCCGCCTGTACCTAATAACTCGCGTACTGCACCTAATAAGGTAAGTGCTAATGTAAAACCAAGACCCATACCCATTCCATCCAATGCAGATAAGCCTACGCTATTTTTAGCTGCAAACGCTTCGGCGCGACCAAGAACAATACAGTTTACTACGATGAGCGGAATGAATAGGCCGAGCACTTCGTATATACCTGGTAAGTATGCTTGCATCACGAGTTGTACAACCGTCACGAAAGTAGCGATGACAACGATGAAGGCTGGAATACGCACTTTATCTGGAATGAGGTTTTTTAACAGGGAGATAACCATGTTCGAGCATATGAGTACGAATGTGGTTGCCAATCCCATCGCCATACCATTGATAGCGCTTGTAGTGGTCGCAAGGGTAGGGCACATTCCCAAAACCAATACGAAAATAGGGTTCTCTTTGAGAATGCCATTTACTAATGTCTTGAATGTATTATTCATTTGTTACCTCCATTTCTTTTTCTTCATTGGATTGTTGTGTGGCGCCAGAAATAGCTTGCACTTCACCATCAGTGAATGCTTCATAGGCTTTATTGATAGCATTGAGGAAAGCGCGACTACTGATTGTTGCAGCAGTAATCGCGTCAATATCGCCGCCATCTTTGCTTACTTGGAATGCACCATTAGCCTTTTTACCAAGGATGCTCTGGTTGCCTTTATCAGTCTTGAACCAAGCGCCCATCTTGTCTCCCAAACCTGGAGTCTCTTGGTGCTCTAATACTTGGTAGTTAATCACCTTGCTATCTGCATCAAAACCAACCATAATCTTAACAGGACCACCAAAACCATTTTCTGTTGTTTCTACGGCAGTGCCTACCCATTGATTATCGATATAACCTTTGTAAACAGTCATACCTTTGATAATCTCTGCGTCAGCGATAGTACAACCTTCTGGCAATACTTGTAGAATAGCGGCTTGCAGTTTTTGCTCTTTCTGTATCTCGATAGTCTCTTTGGTTAAGCCATAGATACCCGCGAGGACACCTCCGGCTACTAAACAGATGGTAACCAAACTGAGAACCATGTTTTTGAATGAACTTTCTAATTTTTCCATAATAGGGCCTCCTTATGCTTTTTTCTTCTCGCCAAAGCGGCGTGGACGAATTTTATTTAACAATGGAACGCATGCGTTCATAATCAAAATGGCGAATGACATACCTTCTGGATAAGCACCCCAGGTACGAATTACCATCACGATAAAACCAATGCCAATACCGAAAATAATCTTACCCCAAGCACTCATCGGGCTGGTTACATAATCGGTGGCCATGAAGAAAGCACCGAGCATCATACCACCCGTTAGCATACTGTATGCTACATAATTGCTAGTGGTGATGTCTTCTGGTAATGCGCCCACCCAACCGGTTGCTGCAGCGAAGAGCGCAACGGTGGCAAGGATGGAAACAGGGATGTGCCATGTGATCACTTTGGTGCAGATGAGGAATAAACCACCAATGATGAGTGCTAAGGCACTAACCTCACCTAATGAACCACCCATCGAGCCCAATAAAGAGTCCATCAAAGAAGGTAGTTGGTCTGCAATATTCTCACCACTCTTAAGCGCTTGCTTGAGGAATGCCAATGGTGTGGCGCCTGTGGTTGCATCTACATAACCTTCGCAAAAATTCTGGTTAGGAGTAGGCCAAGTGGTCATCTGTACAGGGAATGAAATCAGAAGGAAAACACGACCCACCAATGCTGGGTTGAAAAGGTTTTGTCCTAATCCGCCGAAACTCATTTTGGCTACGGCGATAGCTACAATAGCACCGATAACAACAATCCACCAATCAATATTTGATGGTAAGTTGAGTGCTAAGAGCAAACCAGTCAGTACGGCTGATAAGTCACCTATCGTTTGCTTGTTTTCCTTTAATAAATAACGGCTGATAAGCCATTCGGTTGCCACGCAAGCCAAGATACTTACTGCGGCAGTAATGAGAACTCCGTAGCCAAACTCAATAGCAGATATTACATAGGCAGGGAGTAGCGCAATAATAACCAAAAGCATATTACGGCGAATACTATCCCCACTATGGGCATGTGGTGCGGGAGCAACAATAAGATTTTTCATATTTCTTTATATTGAATGTTTTACAGTTATTATTTCTTCTCAGCAGCGCGAGCGCGAATGATGCCACCCACTTTTGCTTTTCCTGCACGCAGGTCGTCTAATAGACGACGATGCGATGGACATGAGAATACGCAGCAACCGCAATCGATGCAATCCATGATGGCGTGATCTTCTACCTCATCCCACATCTCCAATGCAGTTAATCGGCTCAGTAAGTATGGTTCGAGGCCCATTGGACAAGCATCTACGCACTTACCACAGCGGATACAATTCTCTGCCTCTGGTTTGATACTCTCTGCCTCAGGAAGGAAGAGTAAGCCAGAAATACGCTTATTAGCAGGCATGCCTTCTACATGGTCCATTGCGCGACCCATCATAGGTCCGCCCGCGATGATTTTACCAGTTGTGGCAGGAATGCCGCCAGCTAATGCAATCACTTCCTCGATAGGTGTACCAAAACGCACCATGTAGTTACCAGGATAAAGCACTTCCTTACCTGTCACGGTCATGACGCGACTGATAAGAGGTTTGTTTTTCTGAACTGCCTCATAAACAGCATATACTGTAGCCACATTGTCCACTACAGCACCTACCTCAATAGGCAGCGCACCACTTGGCACTTGACGACCGATACATGCGTCAATCAATTGCTTCTCACCACCTTGTGGATATTTGAGTTTGAGTGGCATTACCTCAATGCCCAAACTGGTCTTGGCCAATTCGCGCATGTGGTTGATAGCATCTTTCTTGTTATTCTCAATACCGATAATAGCGCGCTCTACTTGCAGCGCCTTCATCAAAATCTTAATACCAATAATAATCTCTTCCCCGTGCTCTAACATTAACTGGTGGTCACAAGTCAAGTATGGCTCGCACTCTACACCATTGATGATGAGTACCTCAGCCTTCTTACCTGGAGGAGGAAGTAACTTAACATGGGTAGGGAAACATGCACCGCCCAGACCAACGATACCAGCGGCTGCAATCTTGTCAATAATCGTCTTGGAGTCCAAGTTACATTGATAAATAAGGTCTGCACTGCGGTCAATCTCTGGCAACCACTCATCTCCTTCTACTTGGATAAAAATAGCAGGCATAGGTGCGCCCCATGCGTCCGTAGTGCTGTCAATCTTAGTAACAGTACCGCTCACAGGAGAACAAATGTTTGCACTCACAAATCCACCTGCTTTAGCAATCAACTCACCCACTTTTACCTTTGCTCCTACTTCCACGACGGCTTGCGCAGGCGCGCCAATGTGCTGCACCAAAGGAATGATAGCCTCTTGAGGAAGAGGACACTCAGTGATAGGGAGGTGTACTGAATATTGTTTGTTATCATGTGGATGAACTCCACCAATCTTAAATGTATTCATATCGTTTTACCTTTCTTCTGTTTCTATTTGTGCTGTTGTGCCATACGGAGCAGAGTAGGATAGCAAGCGCCTGGGGTAGGTAATTGCTTGATCTTTGCTGCTACTTCAGCGTTGAAATTAGGAATGATAATTCCTGAATCCGTCTTTCGTACTACTTGTTCACCAGCAACAGGGGCAGCTGCGGCTCCTTCTGCAGGAGTCAAAATCTTGCTGATCTCTTCTGTAATAGCATCGCCACCTACAGGGCAAGATAAACCCTCGGTACTACCAGCTTTGACACATGCTTCCGCAAAATTACGGCAACCAGCAAAACCACAACCACCGCAGTTCGCACCTGGCAGAACAGCCTGAACTAAGTCAATACGCGGATCTTCCTCTACCTTGAAAATCTGGCTGACGACATATAGCAGAATAGCTGCTATCAAACCCGTCACTCCCAGAATTACCATAGAAAAAATAAGAGTTGTTAAGTCCATTGTAAGATTATTTTAAAGAATTAATTATATAGATGATTAGTTTTCTTTCCTCGCTGTAAAAGAGAAATGCTTTTGTATCTTTTTTCTAAATAAACGCAATACTAAGTAATAAACAGCGATAGAGCAAAGTGCGATAGTGCCCGAAATAGTCTCGTCCAATGTGGTGCATACATCCAGCACAACGATGACGGCTACCATAACAATAAAAGGCAATATATATCCTAATAGAATGGCTTTCCATGCTAATTGCTCGCGAACAATCACTTCGGCCTTCTCGCCAATCTGAAGCGGCTCAAGCATCATGGTTTCAATCACCTTCTCTTGACTCTCAGAAGATACGCACATCTCCCTTGCCTTACAAGCAGCGCAAGCGCTCGTTTGAAGGATCTTAATCCGTGCAGTCTGCCCATCAATGCTGAGCACTACACCGCTATGTTTAATCTCTGAGTCTGTCATTTATATGGGTATGTAATTTGTACGAACACAATTTGACGACAAAATTACTAATAATTTTTGATATACGCAAGCGCATGCGCGAATATTTTTTAAAAAAGTGGTATTTTGTGTGAAAAAACTTTCCACTTTTCACTTTTCACTTTTCACTTTCAACTTTTTTTTGTACTTTTGCATACTATTTTGCGTAATTATGCGCCAAAATACACATTACACATTACACATTACACATTAAACATGCCTCGACATACATCTAAATCTACAGGTTTGTCCACCTCGCGCACAGCAGCACGCACTATTCGTGTGGAGAAAGAATCTTGGTGGCAGGTTACCAAGCGAGTGCTAATCGATAGGCGCACGCGCATGGTAATTGGAGTTATTTTGTTTTCATTTGCTGTGTTTGCAGCGTTGTCTTATATTAGTTTTCTCTTTACAGGAACGAGCGACCAGTCGGTTCTGTCTATGACTGCGGAGGACCGCATTGCCAATAGAATGGAAGTGCAAAATGTATTGGGATTACCAGGAGCACGCTTAGCTAATTTCCTTATCAATGGCAGTTTTGGATTCTCAAGTATTTTGCTGGTATTGATGATGGTTGTGTATGGTTTGCGCATGATGCATGTCTTAAAAAGCATACATGCGGTTAAACTCTTCTGCGGTGGTTCGTTTTGGGTGATTTGGTTGTCTATCGTGCTTGCTTTTGCACAGCAGATGACCCATGCGGGAACCGTTCTATGGGGCGGAGCTTTTGGGCAATGGATGGCACAATGGATGCATAGTTATGTGCAAACGATGGGAATGCTACTTATCCTTGTTGTAGTCTTGGTAATCTTTCTAATTGTAACCGACCCGCTCTTTATTGACCGCTGTAAAGCATTGGGAAAGAAAATAGCATCCCTCTTCCAACGCAAACCAAAAACGGAAGTAGCAGAAGAACTTTCGCTGCCTGAGGACCCAATCGATGAGCAGACAATAGAACTGCCTATCGATATAAATGATACGAAGCAGATAGAAACCCCAGAAGAGGAGGATCTGATACCTATTAGTATTGACGAACCCCTTACAGAGGAAACAACCGAAAAGGACCAAGATGAGGAGTTGGAACCTACACCAATAGTAGAACAATCCACAGACGAGGACCAAACCGAAGATAAAGACCCTGATTTGGAGATAGAAGATACACCCGTGGAGGAACTCTACGATAAGGACCCTGATAAACTATTAGCAAAAATAGGTCCGTACGATCCACGCAAAGATCTTGAGTTCTATAAGTTCCCGAGCCTCAATCTGCTCAAAGTCTATGATAATGAGAATGCACCAGTTATCAATGAAGATGAGCAGCGTGCTAATGGCGCGCGAATAGTGACCACATTGCGTAATTATGGCATTGAGATTGAGTCTATTAAGGCCACGGTTGGACCTACGGTCACCCTCTATGAAATAGTACCAAAAGCAGGTGTGCGTGTTGCGAAAATTCAGTCACTTGAGAATGATATCATGCTCTCGCTCTCTGCAACGGGCATTCGTATCATCGCACCAATGCCGGGTAAAGGAACGATAGGTATCGAGGTGCCTAATGAAACGCCACAAACCGTTTCTATGCACTCCGTTATCGCCTCCAAACGATTCCAAGATGAGCAGAAGATGAAACTGCCTATCGCATACGGACGAACCATCACCAATGAGGTCTTTATGTTCGACCTCGCTAAAACACCACACCTCCTTGTGGCAGGCGCAACAGGTACCGGTAAATCCGTCGCTATCAATGCTATCATCACTTCGCTGCTCTACAAAAAGCACCCGGCGGAACTTAAAATGGTGCTTGTGGATCCTAAAATGGTTGAGTTTGCACCATACAAACCGCTACTCAAGCATTACCTCGCAGCTATGCCTGATGCCGACCCCAACCAAGTGGTAATCACCGATTGCGATAAGGTGGTCAATACCCTCAACTCCCTCGTTATTGAGATGGAGAATCGATACAAACTGCTGATGGCTGCAGGTGTGCGTACACTTGAGGATTATAACGATAAATTCACCAAGCGTCGCCTCAATCCAAATAAACTGATAGAAGGCGAATTGCATCACCAATACCTCCCATACATAGTGATGATTATTGACGAGTATGGAGACTTTATCATGCAGGCAGGCAAACAGGTGGAGACACCTATTGCGCGTATTACGCAGAAGGCGCGTGCGGTAGGCATGCATATGATCCTTGCAACCCAAAGACCATCTGTGAATATCGTTACGGGTGTTATCAAAGCCAATATACCTACCCGTATAGCACTCCGCACGCAATCTGTCATTGACTCGCGTACTGTCTTGGATGCCAAGGGAGCAGAGCAACTCATCGGACGAGGTGACTCCCTCCATGCCGGAAATGCTTCTATCACTCGTGTACAATGCGCCTTCGTGGATACACCCGAAGTGGACCGCATCGTAGAACATATTGCTAAGCAGCAACGCTATACCGAACCATACCAACTGCCTGAGTATGTGGGCGAAGGAGGCGAAGGAGAAGCATTGGCACCAGGTAGCGTGGATATGAAACGCCTCGACCCAATGTTCGCTGATGTGGCTCGTTATGTAGTCACTAAGCAAGAGGGCTCCACTTCCCGTTTGCAACGAGCCTTCGAAATAGGGTATAACCGTGCAGGTAAACTCTCTGACCAACTTGAGGCGGCTGGAATTGTAGGACCTAACAAGGGACCAAAAGGACGCGATGTACTCATTCAAGACCTCTCGCAACTCGATCTCCTCCTTGATGAACTCGGCGTAAAATAACACATCTAACATCTAACATCTAACATCCAACATCTAACGCATGTCCATCCTTTTTACCATATTGACTATCCTCACTTCTTTCCTTTCTAATCTGGAAACCAAAACCCTGCAATCGAACTTCACTGTCACGGTTGCAGAAGAAGTGAATGCGCCTATGAACTACCCGGGGGCAATAACGATGCAAGGCAAGTGCTTTGCACTCACTATGTTCGGTATGGAAGCAGCCTATGATGGCAAGACATTATACATGTATAATGCCGAATTGGATGAACTCACACTCTCTAACCCTACCGAACAAGAACTATTAGAAGCCAACCCATTCCTATATGCAAAGGCTTTGATGGATGTTTGTAATGTGACGGAGCGTGCAATCAATAATGGCGAACAAACACTCGTCATGCTTACACCAAAGGACCAATCTATAGGCATCAAGCGCTTTACGCTGAAGATAAAGAATAATAACCTCATGCCGCTGCAAGTGGAGATAAAAGAAGGAAAGCAAACTACAACACTCAAACTAACCAATCCTACTTTTGTCACCACGAAGCAAACATACACCCTCACCCCAGACAAAAATACCTATGTCAATGACATGCGATTCTAAAAACTCTCGTAATTAATTGTTAACACCGCACATATAAAACATGAATACAAAACTTCTTATAATCGGTTCAGGCCCCGCAGGCTACACTGCTGCTATTTATGCTTCACGCGCTAATCTTCAACCTATCCTCATCGAAGGACCACAACTCGGTGGACAACTCATGACCACTACCGAAGTGGAGAATTTCCCGGGTTATCCTGACGGTGTGGAACCATTCCAAATGATGGACGATATGCGTCGCCAAGCAGAACGCTTTGGCACTCAGTTCGTGTCGGGAGTAGTCACCAAAGTGGAGTTCGCGCAACAAGGTCCACACAAAGTGTGGGTCGAAGATACCGATTTATATGAGGCAGACGCGGTTATCATTGCCACGGGTGCGAGTGCTAAATATCTTGGCTTGGAGTCCGAGCGCACTTATCGTGGACGCGGAGTGAGCGCATGCGCCACTTGCGATGGTTTCTTCTATCGCAAGAAAACAGTGGCTGTTGTCGGTGGCGGAGATACAGCTTGCGAAGAGGCAAACTACCTCGCGGGATTGTGCGAGAAAGTGTACCTCATCGTACGCAAGCCTTATCTGCGCGCATCAGAAATCATGCAGCAACGCGTGCTCAATAATCCGAAGATTGAAGTTCTTTTTGAGCATAATACTGTCCAACTTACAGGCGATGGCAAAGTGCAAGGAGCTGACCTGGTCTATCGCAAAGGCGAACCCGATGAACAAATGCGCCACATAGATATCAATGGTTTCTTCTTGGCCATCGGTCACCATCCTAATACCACACTTTTCAAGGACTTTATCGCTTTGGATGCAGAGGGGTATATCATCACCAATGGCCATTCTACACAATGTTTTGTGGCGGAACAAAACTCACCTCTCCGTGGCGTCTTCGCCGCAGGCGATTGTGCCGACCCACACTACCGCCAAGCTATTGTAGCTGCAGGCAGCGGTGCCAAGGCAGCTATCGAAGCAGATAAATACCTCAAGTCTCTGTAATACCAATGCCCCAACTCCTAACTGACCATATTTTCTCAGAGCAAATGCGCTATGAGTCGCATCGTCTCGTTTGTACCTTTGGGGCAGAAACTATATGCATCGAAGGCGTATTAGCTGCTGCGCTCTTGTCGGCTCTCTTGGTAGATACTGAAGAAGGCAAGCAGAGAGAAATAGCTATCGATACCGACGATGAGAGAAAAGCATGGATGATGCGCTATGAGCGGGAAGTGAGACCGGACGACTGGGGAATGTTTTCCGTAGAAATACAACTCTTGAATAATGCCTATATTGAATTGGCTACATCCAATATTCTCATTTCTCAATTGTGCCCCAATAAGCGCTTGTTGGATCTCGCTATGCACCTGCTGCATGATTACATGCAATACCTGTGCGTCGAAATATATGGCGAGCATATATGGAACTGCGTTCCCTGGCAAGCACCTTTCCCTGCATGGCTACTCGCAGCTGCCAAAGTGGAGACACGAAGACAGCGTTGCTTGCAAACCGATTGGACTAACCCTCTCGAACTCATGCAATTCATTGACCAGAATAATGAGGCCAATAACGATCAACCTACTTTCTTTTTCGAAGAAGAACCAGCGGAAGGTATAATGCAGCGATATCTGGATTGGCTGTGGGAGGCTTATCAAGCGCAGACAAAACTAATACCGGGCGAAAATCCAAATGCCCCGAAACATCGCAATTTTGTAGTGGAGCAGGAAACAAACTGGCTCTTCATGAGAGACGAAATTAATGAACTCTCCGAAGAAGACCGAGTGTTATGGGCCAAATGGATGGTTGCTTGGGAGACATATATCAGAAAAAGACTCAAACCACAGCAACCTGTCCGTTTTTGGAACGAAGGAGTTACGCCACAAGTACAAGCACAACTCCAGCAGTTCCTGCGCATACAGGAGAAAGAGTGGGATTATTATAAATGCCTCGCTGCTTCTGTGTATGCCATGCGCCAATTAGGGTATGTGCGGCGCGCATGTTCCGTAATGGATATCACGCGTTGGCTTAGCGAACAACTGGTCAATGACTATACAGATAAGAATAGACGAGACCAGTTTAGAAAAGCATGGAATGAACTCGGACGCTATTCGGATGATGTCAAGCATTTCGTTAATGTTCTCAATCAATTAGGTGTCTATTCCTGTTCGTGAAGAAGCACTGAGCGAACAAAATTGCCGAACTGACAGATGCGTCTCTTTCCTAATACTTGATCAGGTTTGCCTTTCAGTTGAGCAGCATGACGCATCACCATCTCGGAGTAACGAGGATGACTCGGGTCCTTGGTGATACGAGAGGCTTCTTGGCAAACGAATGTCCATTTCTTGTGTTGCACTTCTTCGGCTGCTGTGCGTGGCTTGCGCTTGTAGTCGCGAACTTCTTGACTGTAAATCTCTTTTGGACCATAACCGAATATACGCCCGTCGGGATAACGCCATTTCTTGCGTCGCATGGTTAAAACACTCTTTTTTCCTAATTTACCGGTCATATCTTCTATACCGGCACTTGTCTCAAATTTTGCCATAATTTTTCTTGTTTTTTATCTTATATTATCTTGTTTTATTTTGTCTTGTTTTTTTATCTAGTTTATCTAGTTAGACTAGTTGGGTTAGTGTGCTATCTTAAAATCCTCTTTATTGTCCTTATAGTCCTTTGTATGTTCATTACGCTGGATTGCATCCAGCTTCGTCCTGTAGCGAAGCGTCCTGTAGGCTCCGCCCGTCCTGTCTCTCCGGTCCTCCCGGCGTCCAGCCTCTGGTGTCCGGTGTCCAATTTATCCAATTTGTCCAATTTATCCAATTGGCCCCATTAGACTAATCGCCCTACATCCAACATCTAACATCCAACATCGTACATTGTCCTTCCTTCCACCCTACTTGGACTAGAAATCTAAAAATCTAGAACTCTAGATATCTATCACCAATAATAGCGTTGCCTCAAACAAGCGTAGCGGTCTATAATGTTATATGTTTTTTATATTTTTGATGACGCAAAGGCATTTACATCCTGCGGATGTGGAGAACCGTCCTAACGGACTAACGAT
>CALATT010000010.1 GCA_937891905.1 uncultured Bacteroidales bacterium
CCGTCCACTGTGATTATTCCATATGGATTAGCCATGATGGCTTTGTATTGGGAGAATGTAAGCGGGTACTTAATAATAAGCTCCTCGGCTTTGAATACCCTAGGAATGATGTAGTCGTTTTCACTAGGCACATCTTCGCATATTTCCGTTCCCTCCGATTCTATGCACTTGTGCGTTGTGTAATATCTTTCTTGCAGCGATAGATTTTCCGCCCATTGGGATTGTTGCCATGAGTCTTCAAACTCTCCGCCCTCAATTTGGATGCCTAGCATAGGGATTTTATTGATATCATCATTAAGATAATAATCTCTTGCATATCCCGTTCTATACGCATCTTTTAGGGTCTTGAATTCGGCTCTATAATTGACCGTTCCTTTCGTTAGGTCGAATGGTTTAAGTCCGTTCAGGCAGAATAGGCGGCTTATCCATCTAAACGCATTTCTAGTAGGCGATATTTTGGTGTTGTATGTTTCCGCTCTATCTATTCCGCTATAATTCTCTGCAGGGTCGATATCTTTAGGGATGAAGTAAGTTATTCCGCCATTGTAGTATTGAGATGCGCTAAGGGCAAATATAAAGATGTTTTCATCAAATTTATATTCATCTGCACTGCTCTTTTCTATGGCTGCTCTTCGCGTTTCCTCGATGGCATAGTTATCTGCAATAAAGTTGCATAACTTGCTCACGCTTTTTGCTACTGCAGTTGTAGTAGTCGCAAATGTACGCTCTCCATGGATGCTATCAATGGCATTATACTCTTCGCTGGTCATGTACTTTTTATATCCTATGTCTAGCTGAGTAATCACGAGATCGTTGTTAATTTTGCGCTGCTTTTCCTTGATGTCGTTAAGAGCGAAAAGTTTAGTGCCCTTATAGAACCAATCCCATTTTTCTACTCGGATATATAACTGGCCATCCTCTTGACTGAATCCCCATCCTACGCAATCGACAGCATCTAGCGCCTCGATCATATTTTTGAATGAGAGAGGCATATTTCTACTGCGCTCCATGTCGGTGTATAGTCCGCGGATTTTGTATCCATTTGTGATTGCCTTTAGAGAACCAGGACCGAATTGGGTTGCGCCCGCTTGTATTGATACATCAGGCAGAGCATGAACGATAGAATCGCAACGGTTATACAGCGATGATTTGACCGTTAGTGCGTTATCGCTTATCGCCTCTACAATCGTATTGAGCGCCTCATGTACCATAAGCATATCAGCCCTAACTGTGGTCGCGTTTTGGGTGTTTACGCTCATTTTCACATAAGAACCCTTTTCTATTGTTACGCTCAGCTGTACGGGGTCGTTATATCCGCTGTTATTGTTCCAAAAGTAAACTCCGAGTGCCAATGTTGGATAAGTTAATGAGCTAGCGCTACCCGATATCTCGAATTCCTTTTCGCTAGAATCATCCAGCCCCCAATATTGTATCCCCGAGTAATCTATGCCGTTTCCTGTGGCTATGTACCCGTCCGAAAGTTTCAGCGATGCCTGTATGAGTTTTGAGCTGTCCGCACTATTATTCCTTTTGGTAGTAACTATTGGGGATAGTGGTTTGATTTTGATTTTGATTCGGTAATCTATATTGTACGATTGGACTGTGCCCTCAGGCGCAACAAATAGAGGATTTACATAGTCCTTTATGGGTACTTCATATCCCGAGAATTTCACAAAATCTAGCATCGGCATCATATCTCCATACTCATTGGTTTTTGATGTATCTAGAGCGAGATTCAGCCATCCCCATTGGGTCTCATCTTCGAATAAAAGCATTTCATCTTCGTAGGTTTGTGTTTTATCCTGCTCGATGTGATTTTTTAGTTTGATGGTCTTCGCTGGGATAGTTAGCTTTTTCCATTGTGGGATGTGTGCTAGTTCCGAATCATCGATAGTGGCTCGTGTGTTCAAATCCACATCGGTACTAGTGCGATTATTGAATATAGTCTTCACGCCTACCTCGCCCACTTTGCAGGCTACTGTGAAATAGTCCCCACTATGCTCATCGTAGGTAGAGAGGTCAATCATTCCCGTGTATATCACAGTGCCATCTTCATCCGTTACGACATAGTTTAGTTCGGTGTCGATGTCGGTGTTGTAGGCATCGTGGATAATGGATGCAGCCTCTCCGCTAAACTCCAAAGTTCCAACGGACACCTCAGCGGACATGCCATGATAGTCATGCCGCTTGATGGTGGTTTTTAATCCGTCAAATCCTATGGGCTCTAAGATTTCTATTCCGTTGATCGTGTGCTTTAGTTCCATGTTCCTGTATATTTGGTGTTCATGTATGTATGAGTATCATTGCCCGATTGCACAGTTACTCCCGAGCGGTCGATATTGATGTTTATCATCTTTTGCTCAGGCATGTTATTGCGCATGGTCTTGCCGAAACGCTCATAGTCGAATGGCATACCCCTCCATGCAAGTTCGCTAAAGCTCTCTACTTGTGGCATTGGTGGGATTGTCATTGTAGGCACTCCGAATTGTCCCCACTTGTCAGGCGAATAAATGAGGTTATTAGGCACGATTGATGCACCTGCTGGAATGTACATTACTTCGGGACCTTTTTCGCCTACAAGCGCATATTCTCCCTTTCCACCTTTACGACCTTTGGCGTATTGTGGTAGAGGTTTTGCAGCAGCTATGGCGAGTTGAGTTGCACCGAGCGCAGCCACCATAGCCGTGAGGGCTACTTTCATAGGCCATACTGCAGTAGGGTCAGCCCAAATAGACATGATACCCATTGCGGTATTCAATCCGATGCTGAATAAAGCACTCGCTTTGTCGATGGCAGCCTGCTTGCGCTTGAGGGCAATCTTCTTATCGTTGAGTTCCTTTTCGGAGATGTATTTCTTATTTGCATTCTCCTTTGCCTCCTCGGCATCGGTAGTGTACATCTCATCTAGAGCCTCCATCTCGCTACTGAGGTGGTCAGATATTGCACCAAAGATTTCGGATGCCAAATCCCCTGCAAAGGATAGTATCTCCTGCGTGAGTTGCATTACATGTTCCTTGCTCATCTCCATGAGTTGGCGCTGCTTTTCTAGTGCATCGCGCTGGATGGCGAGTTTTTCGGCTAGATACTGCTCCTCGGTTATGAGTTTCGCCTCTTTTTCTTCCTCGAGTTTTTGCAAGCGTAATGCGCACATATTGCTCTCGTGGTTATTTAGCACCTCTCGGGCTTGCGCAATTTGCTCGTTTGTACTTTCCTCGTTATTGAGGATGGCTAGAGCGGTGTTCTCTGCTTGTGCGAGTTCATTCTCCCTCCTAGCGGCATTCTTCTCGATGATGGACTTGTTATGATTGTCCTGCAAATCTTGCAGCTGTGTAGTGAGTTCAGCATCAATCTGCAAGAGGGTTTCTCCTAGTAGCGTAGCATCCTTTATTTCCTCTTGAGCCTTGAGTTTTTGCAGTTGAGCCCTCTTTTCGAGTGCCTTTTTCTTGATGTCGAATGCGTCCTCGGCAAAGTCTTTTTCTAGAGCATTGGCGAGAGCCAAATCAGTCTCTAGTTGCTTATTGCTGAGTTCGTATTCTTGTGCGCGTTCCTGCTCTGCAAATTTTTTCTTTACTGCTTTAATCTCTTTGGATCGTTGCTCCTCGAGTTTTTTGCGGAGTGCAATCTCGGTTTTTGAGTTGCCCTTTATGTTGGCTATCTTGTTGTCGAAATTGAGGTTTATTTGTGCGATTTCCTTTTTCGCACCCTCCTCCATGAGTTCTACAGTAACTTGATTGAGGTCTTCCTGGGCTTGTTTGATTTCCTCTCGTCTGCGTTGAGCAGCAGCCGCCCATGCTTTGCGCTTTTCCTCGTTTTGCTGAGTGATTTCCGCTACCTCTCGCACATGGACATCTTGGCGGTGGGCTTGGATATCCTTATCGAATTGCTGCCACATCTCGCGCATTTCATCCAATAGAGCCTGCTCCTCATCGGATATACGACCATTGGCCGCTTGTTTTTTGCGGACCATCTCGTTATAGGCTCTTACTGCTGCATTGCGTTGCTGCATTAGTCCGTTCTCTTGGATTTTGGCTACTGTCTTCCAATTCTTGCCCTCTGCCTCTGCTAGCCGAGCCGCATAGTCAGATTGATTCTTAGTGTCCTCGATGAGTGATTTTGTTCTCTCCATGACACCGTTAAAATCACGTTGCTCCTCTTTGTTTTTCTTGATGGATGAAAATAGGAACGCAAGACCAGCAACCAAAGCCGCTACACCTGCAACAATTAGCATTACAGGGTTTGCAAGTAGCGCAGCAGTAAAACTACCCGTTGCCGCTGTTGCAGCCGTTGTAGCGACCGCATCCGCTGTCATAGCCCCTGCGTGGGCTGTACCTGCAGCAGTAGCCGCTACCTGTGTGCTTGCCTCTTTGATTTTCTCTCGATTGAGTAGTTTTAATAGTGCAGTACGCAATACCACATTGGCAGCCGATCGTTTGTCCGTAACCGCCATGACTTGCTGTAATCCATTGAGGACAGCCATTGCAGCCTGCACCTTAAGGAACGCCTCTTGCAGCTCCTCGGATTCTCCACCTAGCAGAGCCATAGCCGATGTGGCTGCGTTGAATGCTCCTACAAGTCCACCACCCACTTGCATTGCTGCATCGAGGTTCTTTGTGTCCGAGGCTAGCAGTGTAATGATTTGCTGAGCATCCCCGATGGTGTCGTTTAGTTCAGCCGCTTTGTCCGCCATAGCGATAAAGGTTGCAGAGGTGGTATCTCCACTCTCCGCCATCTTAATCATAGCCTCTCGCATCTCCATGAGTTGCTGGCGTGTCTTGCCCGTTGCTCCGCTAAGCAGGTTATATTGGCTTACGCTCTTTTGCAGGGTTACGATGTTCTGCTTATTGGCATCAACGCTTTTCTGCAATTCTTTCCTTTCCTCTTTGTAGTGTTCGGTGTTCTTTCTAAGCGCAGCAGATAATTGGCTACCCTGCAAACCGAGTTGGCGGATGGATTCTGCATCCTCTTGCTCGGCTTTGCTCACTGCTTTCATTTGAGCCTCTAGCTCTTTATTTCTAGCTGTGAGTTCGCGGATTTGGGATTGAGCAGCCGAGAGGTCAGATTCTCCCTGTATTCGTATTATGATGTTATTCTCGCTCATCTCCTCTTTAGTTTTTGCTGTTGTTTTTTGAGGTTTTCTAATTCATCTTTCCGGCGTTTAATCTCCCGATTGAGGCGGGACATAAACTCTAGGAATGTGAGGTCATCGATTGATGATAGATTGCCCCCCGATACTATTTCTCTCCACTCGTAGTAGTTTTCTGCTTGCTGAGAGAGGATATTGTACGGAACAATTCTTCGTGGGTCTTGTTTATTTGCTCGTTGATCGGTGTATATATGTCTAAACCGTGATTTACATTCGCCAAGAAGGGCATTAACTCCTTCAAAGGCTTCTGCGAAAAAAAATCAGCCACCCCCTTATCTTTCCGCCATTTTGCAATCTTTTTCTCTGCATATTGCTGGTCATATACTCGAGGGTTTTCCGTCTTGTCAAAGAAACATACCGATGCTAGTTTATACAACAATTCCACATCCACCGAGAATTGCAATCGCTGTTTGATGATGTCGTTTAGCTGCTTGATAGCATAGATATTGATTTCCTTTGCCATGAGGACATCATCGATGGCTTGCGTGAATGCCTTTAGCAAATCCACTGAGCAGCGCATCTCGACCTCGTTATATACTTGTATTGCAGTCAATCCCCTATCATATGGCAGATTGGTAATATCGGCATAGCGATAATACTTTGTGCCTCCCGATGTGAAAGCGTACTCAATACGATACTTTTCTTCTTGTTTGCGGCGGCGTTCGATTTGCTCGCGCCATACTTCCGCTAGTTCTTTAATTAGTCCCATAGTTCTTGTAGTTTGTGCTGGAGTTCGTTATAACTAACGCCTGCTGCAATCCGCTGATTTCGGTGCGTGATATGCCATGCAGGCAATTTTCTTGTGTTGTCTAATCGTAGTGGCCATAGTTGTACATTCCATGTTCCCTCATCCGTTCTCTTGATATAGATGTATGGGGAACCATTGCAGGAGCAGCCGCGCCTGCTGTACTTAAAGCCATATTCCTCTACTAGTTTTAGCATCTTGTTATTTTGCTAGGGTATGCTACATATACAATTCCGTAGCGATAATCCCAATCGAGATAAGCAGCTCCTTTCTTGGCGAGTTTTTTATTTACGCTGGTATTGATCGCACGGGCAGTCTTGCGATTGCTTACGCTGACTTTCATTCCGTCTTGAATGACATATACTGCTTTGTTGGTTTGTGCGCATTGATAGTCCGCCTCTCTCTTTGCTTGATAGATGCGTATCTTTAGGATTAAGCGCTTTAGCCACTTGTATGGATAAATTACCCAACAAAACAAAATGGTGCACGCTAACGCGAGATAATGCAGCAATAAGTGCGTGATTGCGTTCTTGGTCTTGTTATTCATAAACTTTTGCGATTAAGATTGATATAATAGTGTTTAATCCTATCACTCCGAGGGCTACGGGTATGATGTGCCATGACCACCCGAATAGAATAGGATAGATGATGATGGAATAGATCCCACCCATGCAGGTCAGACACTCGAATAGAGGTTTTCGCAGGATGGATATATTCCACTTATCCAACAAGTCGCCTAGCCATTCTCTTGGCTTTGCGAGAATCATACCATCCCATGTGCATGCGTGGATGGCAGTGATTATTAAACTGAGTATTACGATTTGCTGTATCATTGTTGCTGTTTTGTTGGTTGAAATTGTTTGAAATATCTATGAAAATAATAGCGGTTATTGTCGAGGAAATCGGCTTTTTGTGCCTCGTTCTCGCGGTTGGTTTTGACGGGTTTGTTATCGTCATCCGCTTGCACATTCTCAAAGTCAAAGATGGCTGGCTTGCATTTCTCGCTGTCGTAGATGATATTGTACTCCTCAAATATGGAGTTCATAAAGTACCTACTATCCGCTAATCGTGGATTGGCTGAATGGTATTGCATTCGTGCCTTAGATAGGCGGAAATAGTTCTTTACGATGTCATAGTTATTGAGCAGTGATACCGTGGTCGAGTTCTTACCTGCACAGTCGCCTGTTACTATGAGGAATGCATCGGGGTATTTCTTGTCGATTTCTTGACACACCATGCGAGTAGTGGCATCCTCTAGGCGGATACACTCCACACCATATATCGTGCCCCCATAATGCTGGAATAGGGTGCATGTCATAGGGTTGCGGTTAAAGTCAAAGGACGCATATAGAGGCTGC
>CALATT010000011.1 GCA_937891905.1 uncultured Bacteroidales bacterium
ATAATTGTATTGCAACTACTGATTTACCAGTACCTGGTCCGCCTTCAATAATTATTGTATATTTTTGATGATCATTGTTTACACTATTTATTTCTTTTAATGCTTTTTCTACATACTTTCTTACAGTTTCATATGCAACTTTTTGTTCATCAATTAAATAGAATTCTTTATTTCCTTTTAACATTGAAGAAAGTGAATCCTGTAATGCTTTTGCAGGACGAAGTTTACCATTTTCGATTTTCATTAATACATCAATATTATCTTTTTTCTTGATATATTTTTTTATAAAACTTCTAAGTTTATCTACATCTCTATTTAGAAATACTGGTGCTAATTCTATAGCATTTTTATACTTATCATTATCTATACTAACAATAATATCATTATCATATTCAATCACTTTTCTGTCATCTACGACATCAGCAATAATATCATCTATTGCCCTACGGCAGTGGATTTGGTGCAAGCATACGACGAAGGATATGATATCCGTTTTGCTAATAATGTGCTCTTCTCACAAGCTGGTTTCGACGCTGCTTCTGTCACCACCGATGTGCAGACAGGTTTCTGGCGTGACCTTTTCATGCCTACTTGTGCCGATGCTTCGCTGGGCGCTATGACAGGTGGCGTATTCGCTCAAGAGGGATACGAGATAGCTACCAAGGACAACTGCGGTCCAGCATGGTACACCCCTACACCTATGACCAAAGTGGCGCGCGCACCTAAGACTTGGAAACCCGAAACAGGCAACGAGGCATTAGGCAAAGCTATACGCAAAGCGCAAGCAGGAGATATCATCGAATTGGCAGAAGGCGATTACACACTCGTTAAGAAAGCTAAAATAGCTGCTGACATCACTATCCGTGCCGCTGAAGGTGCCAAACCCGTTATTCATATCACAGGCGACCAAAACACCATTATCGGTTTTGAGATGATGGGAAATGCTCACCTCACACTCAAGGGACTCACTATCCGTGGTGATAAGGATGGCGAACCACTTGCCAAATACTGCTTCACCGCCAATAAAGAGTCGGCTTCGAATTATAGTCTCACTATCGATGGATGTGATATTAGCGGATTTAATATCACCAATGGTGGCGCTGTCTTCAAGGCCTATAAGAATACTTTTGCCGATTCTATCATCGTGCGCAATTCAAATATCCATGATAACTACCGTGGTTTTGCTTTGGCGGAGGAAAAAGAGGAAAACGGATTGTATAATGCCGAGGTGGTTGTTTTTGACAATACTATCTTCCGTGCTATCACACAATGGGCTATCGATTACACCCGTTTGGGCAGCGACGAGTCCACCACAGGAGGATCGCTCACTATCAATCATTGTGTCTTTGATGAAGTCAATGACCGCGAAGACCAGACTATCATCCGTCAGCAGGGCATTAAGCATATCGCTATCAGCAATACATTGTTTATGAATTCGTCTGCCAAATGGGTAGTGCGATTGATGGGACCAGGTCAGAATGCGCAGAATTGTAATGTATATCTCTGCGGTAAGATAGGTGCTTTTGTGGGTGCCAAGGCAGAGAATATATTGGAGACCAAACCTAAGTTCCAAAAAAATAGCTACTTGGCGCATCCTAAGTCAGCTTTGTTGAAGGCTGCCACCGATGGCCAATCCATTGGAATTATAGTTCCCTAGTCCCCTAGTCCCCTAGTTCCCTAGCTCACTAGTCCCCTAGTTTTATGAAAAAGACAATCATCATCTCTCTCTTGCTTGTTCTTGCGCTGCCTATTAGCGCTTGGCAGAGCGCGTTGGTCTCTATGCACGGCCACCAATTGCAGTACCATCCCGATGCGGATGGCGCTGTGCTGCCTGACTTCAGTCATGCTGGTTACCGCGGAGCAGACGCGCAGATACCAGAGATACCTGTGGTGCGCACTATCAGTCCTATCACGGGCGATAACACCGCCCATGTGCAAGCCGCTATCGATGCTGTGGGCAAGATGCCTCTCGTGGATGGCGTGCGAGGAGCACTGCTTCTATCACAAGGTGTCTATGAGATACAAGGCACACTCCAAATACCCTATGATGGCGTGGTGCTACGAGGCGAAAACGCTATCCTTAGAGCCACAGGAGATACACCACACCAACGCGATGTGCTTGTAGTGGGAGCTAATAAACGCATATGGGGAGCCACAGAGAAAAATGCTACACGCCAGTATATATCCGATGCCGTGGTACCCGTAGGAGCCACAAAAATCACTGTTCCCAACCCCCACCAATACGAGGTAGGGCAGCAAATCATTATCTATCATCCTTGTTCCAATCAATGGCTGAAGGCAGTGGACTACGGCGGTGTGCCTTATCCCGACCCATCGGCGCCATCCGACAAGGATGAACGATGGACCGAAAACCAATATCCTATCGTCTATCATCGCTATATAACGGCTATCGAGAATGGTAAGATACACCTGGATGCACCCCTTTTCTATGCACTCAAAAAATCCGTAGCACAATCCTATATCTATGTGCCCGATATGAAGGGCACAATATATGGTTCGGGTATCGAGAATATCACAATAGAGATAGAGAGCAAAGGGGGCGAAGATGAGAATCATGCATGGAATGCCGTGCGCTTTCGTAGTATAGAGAATGCATGGGCTATCGATTGCGCTTTCAGCGGATTTGGACAAGCAGGCATCGTCACCGAAGCATGCCGACGCAGTTCGTTCATACGATGCGATGCCGTTGATCCTGTGGGTATCACATCGGGAGAAAGGAAATACAATTTCAATACCTATCTCTATTCCCAACTCAATCTCTTCTCACATTGCTATGCGCGAGCGGGCAGACACCATTTTATGTCTAATGGCGTATCAGGCACATCGGGAAATGTATTCCTCTATTGTATCTCCGATGGCGCACTCAGCGTCAACGAGGGACACCGAGGATGGACACAAGGAATGCTCTATGATAACCACCGCGATGTGAATATGACCCGCCCCTTCACACTCGGACTCTATAATCGCGTAGCGATGGGTACAGGGCACGGATGGGCTGCTGTCAACTCCGTGCTGTGGAACTGCGATGTGGATAAATCCTACGGCACTATCGGACTGCAAAAACCACCCACCGCCCAGAACTACGCCATTGGATGCAAAGCCAAGAAAATCACAGGACGACCAGTCAGCGCTTCGGATTTCACAATCGGCTATGTAGAAGGGCAGAACAAAGAGGGACTCGAACCCACTTCGCTCTATTTGGCGCAATTGCAGGCACGAAATCAATCGCTTGCTATCCAATATACACCCACCGCCTCCAAACCGCTCCTATCGGCCCATAATGGCCTGCTAACCGTATTGAGCGATATGAGTGATATGGTGCTCTATTCGGCGGATGGAAAAAAAGTGTATTCTGCATCCCATCTGCAGCAAAATCAAGTCATATCCACTTCGTGGGCTACGAATGGCATGTATTTTGCATACCTCTATATCGATAATCAATTATATATCCAAAAAATAGTATTATGAAGCGTCTTTTTTGTTTGGCACTTATTCTGGTTTCTGTCATGTCCTATGGTCAGTATCTATGGGATTTGAATCGTATGGCGGAGCACCGCACCAATCCTAACGAACGCGTTCAAGCGGCTATCAATGGCATCATACGCGATGCGGATAAGAAGATGACTGATGCCGTCCCTGTCGTTACCGATAAGCAACGCGTGGCACCCAGTGGAGATAAGCACGACTATTTCAGTATGGCACGCTATTGGTGGCCCAACCCTAAAACAGCCGATGGAATGCCTTATATCCGCCAAGATGGTAAACGCAACCCAGAAACGCAAGGACTGGATAGAGAAACATTATCGGCCATGGAGAAGATGCTCACTATCTACTCGCTCGCCTATTTCTATACAGGCAAGGAGATGTACGCCGAACGAGGATGGGAGATCCTACGCGCATGGTTTATCAATAAGCGCACCAAGATGAATCCATCCATGCGCTATAGCCAAGTGCGAATGGGACATAACAACAACGAGGGTTCCAACTCTGGACTTCTGGATGGCTATTCCTTCTTAATCGTACCCGATGCGGTCACTATCCTCTCTCGGTCTAAGTTCGCCAAGGAGAAAGATATAGCGGCTATCAAGGATTGGTTTGCGCAGTATCTGAATTGGATGCTGGAGTCTAAGCAGGGTAAGAAGGAAGATGTAGCCGCCAATAACCATGGTACGGCCTATCATATCCAAGTGGCTGTGTATGCCTTGTTTGTGGGTAATAAGGAGGTGGCCAACCAGTATATCTCTTCGTTTGTAGAGCGCCGTATAATGCCTCAGATAGAGCAGGATGGCCGCCAACCTAAGGAGTTGGTGCGTACGCGTGCGTATGGCTATAGTTGTTATAACCTGAAGCATTTATTTGATATGATAGATATCTGTCGTTTGCAGGGTATTGATTTGTTGGCGGACGAACAGGTGGCTCAGCGTATGGTGGCGGCTGTGGATTATCTGACACCTTATTTAGGTCGCCCTGTGAGTGCTTGGCCTTTCCAACAGATAGCGGACTGGGAGAAAGAGCAGCAGAATGCTTGTTGGCTTCTCTACCGCGCGGATGTCTATTTCCCAGCGAAGGGATATATGTCCTTGTACAACGCGCACACCAAGGCCAAACTCTCCTCCCGTAATTATTTACTCTATTAAGCACAACGAAAGGACACCTGTACGGTGCCCTTTCGTTAGTAGTGAGTAGTCAGCAGTGAGTAGTTAGTACTCAATACTTTGTACTCAATACTCTGTACTATCAAGCGCCTCTTTCGGGGTCCCCGACGAATTTTTAATTCGTGGGGAGTAAGCGTAGGCAAAGGCGAAAACGCTTTACGAAAGCTGTGCTTTCAGTCGCGTGAGCCTTATGCCAAGCTCGCATCGTATTCTTTCCCGCAGACATCCCAGTACCATGCTTTCATGGTCTTCTTTCCACCTGGCTGGTCCTTTTGCGCCAAGAATGCCTCTTGGTCCGCAGTTA
>CALATT010000012.1 GCA_937891905.1 uncultured Bacteroidales bacterium
ACTCCGCTAAATGGACGGGCTCCTAATGCCTCCGCTCTTAACTCGGACTATCGCTGTGCTAGCAGTCCTCGTTAGTATTAATAATTAATAAGTTATGAAAAAATATATCTTGCCTACCCTAACTGTGATGGTTTTCGCATTGGGTATTCTTATCGGTTCGGTTCTTCAATCATCTGCCACAGATGGATCTTTGGCCCTTAATGCAGGACAATGGCCTATGCCTTCATCCAAAGTGGACCAGTTGCTTCAACTCATGGAATCCACTTATGTGGATAGTTTGGATGTAGATAGCATCACCGACGAGGTGATGAGCGAACTTGTACAGAAATTAGACCCACATTCCTCTTATATTCCCAAAGAAGATTTAGAGATGGTTTCAGCCGAGTTATCGGGTTCCTTCTCTGGCATAGGTGTGCAATTCACTATTCAGCAAGATACCATTCGCATCGTAGCCGTTATTGCTGGCGGACCATGCGAAGGTGTAGGTGTATTGGCTGGTGATAAGATCATCACCGTGGACGACTCGCTCTTTGTAGGAAAGAAGATCAATAACGAGAAAGTGATGCGCACGCTGCGCGGCGAGAAAGGCACAAAAGTGAAACTTGGCATCCTACGCCCCGGTACTGCAGAAACACTCTATTATACCGTCACACGAGGCGATATACCCGTCACTTCTGTAGATGCCAAGTTCATCATCGAGAAAGGAAATAAGAAGATCGGTTTTATCCGCGTGAATAAGTTTGGCGAGACCACCTATAAAGAGTTTATCTCTGCTTTAGCCGAACTGCGTGAGAAAGGTGCGAGTGCCTATATTATAGACCTGCGCGAGAACTCTGGCGGATACATGGACCAAGCCATCCGAATGGCCAATGAGTTCTTAAGTCATAATGATTTGATTGTTTATGCAGAAGGGCGCGCTTATCCGCGTTATGAAGCCAAAGCGAATGGTCAAGGACGATTCAAAGAGACGCCTATTACCGTTCTAATTGACGATTTCTCTGCTTCAGCCAGTGAGATCTTCGCTGGCGCCATGCAAGATAACGACCGTGCCCAAGTGATTGGACGACGCTCATTCGGCAAGGGATTAGTGCAGCAACAAATGCCTTTTAATGATGGCAGCGCCGTGCGCCTAACCGTAGCACGCTACTACACGCCAAGTGGCAGATGTATTCAGAAACCCTATTCATTAGGAGAGCAGGAAGATTATCAGAAAGAACTATTAGACCGTTTTGAGCATGGTGAGTTTTTCTCTGCCGACTCTATCCATTTTGCTGATACCACCAGCTATTACACCAAGAGTGGACGCATCGTTCGTGGTGGTGGAGGTATCATGCCCGATATATTTGTAGGCAGAGACACTACGCTCAATACGCCCTATTACAACCAATGTGTCAATATGGCATATACATATCAGTTTGCATACCAATATACGGACGAGCATCGTGATGAATTGAAGCAATACAAAGATTGGCAATCCTTAGAGCGCCACCTTATCCAAGCCAATATACTTCCCCATTTCATTGCCTATGCCAAGGAGAAGGGTATTGAACCCAATGAAGCACAAATACAAAAGTCGAAGCCATTATTGCTCCGACTCTTGCATGCCTATATTGTTCGTAATATATTAGGTGACGAAGGATTCTTCCCTCTCTTTGAGCGCGATGATGAAATCACACAAAAAGCAGTAGAGGCGCTTACAAAGCCTTAAGCGCTGCTAAGATAAACTGATAGAAATTAGCTACCGTAGCGATATTCACATGTTCGTCTGGCGAGTGTGGATATTCGATGGTTGGTCCGAATGAGATCATCTCCATTCCCTCGTATTTGCTACCGATGATTCCACACTCTAATCCAGCGTGGATGGTAACGATGCGTGGTTCTGCGCCGAACTCTTGCACATATGTCTGCTTGAGTGTAGCGAGGAGTGTGCTCTTGAAGTTGGGTGCCCAACCTGGATATGCGCCAGAGAACACCACCTCTGCTCCAGCGAGCGAGAAAGCTGACTGAATGATTGAAGCTAATTCTTCCTTGCGGCTATCTACTGATGAACGGGTGAGGCAGAAGCATACCACTTTTCCTTCTTGTGTAGAAACCATAGCGAGGTTATTACTTGTCTCTACGATATCCGGCATTTCTGGAATCATACGGTATACGCCGTGTGGACAGAGTGTGAGCGCGTGAATAAGAAAATCTTGCACATCTTCTGGCATTTCTTTCGCAGGGCACTCTACTTCAGTAGCGGTGAGAGTAATCATCGGATCTACGCCTTCGTACTCACGCAAGAAGAGGTCCTCAAACTGCGCTACCATTTCCTGCACCTCTGTCACTGCCTCAGCAGGGATAGTGATGATAGCAGATGCCTCGCGTGGGATGGCATTACGGAGCGAACCGCCATCAATAGAAGCCAAGCGTGCTTCGTAGTTCGCAACAGCCTCCTTGAGCACACGCACGAGCAGTTTGATAGCATTCGCACGCTGCAAATGGATATCACATCCCGAGTGACCACCCTTGCATCCCTTGATAGCAATTTGCAAAGCCACATCGTCCTCTTCTGTCTCTACTGGTTCGTATGTAAAGGTAGCCGTTGTATCCACGCCTCCAGCGCAACCCACATAGAGTTCTCCTTCAGCTTCAGAGTCCAAGTTGAGCAGATATTTACCTTTGAGCCATCCGCCTTGCAGCGCATTTGCGCCATACATACCTGTTTCTTCATCAATAGTAAAGAAGGCCTCTAATGGAGGATGTACCACATTCTTATCTGCCAAGATAGCCATTGCAGCTGCCACGCCGATACCATTATCAGCACCTAATGTCGTACCATTAGCGGTCACCCATTCGCCATTAGGTTCTATGATTGCCTCGATAGGATCATTCTCAAAGTCAAACACTTTATCAGAGTTTTTCTGAGGCACCATATCCATATGGGCTTGTAGGATAACGCCTGGACGACTCTCCATGCCTGCACTGGCAGGTTTGCTAATGAGCACATTACCTATCTCGTCTTGCTCTGTTTGCAAGCCAAGTGATTTACCATAATTAACTAAGAAATCAGCAATTTCTTTGCGCTTTCCGCTTGGTCGCGGAATTTGGGTGAGGAGATAGAAGTTCTCCCACACGCTCTTAGGATTTAAATTCTTCATATGCTTTTCATTTTAGTTTTCGTCCATTGTTACTTCGCCACAGAGATTAGTGAGCAGTAATTGCTTCACCATTTCTGGATTATCGGGGTATTCTCCCAGCAGATACATCATCTTGGTGAGTAATGCTTCTGTAGTGATATCATATCCTGACAACACACCTGCCTTCATCAGATTGAGCGAGACGGCATATAATCCCATTTCTACCGAACCCGTATTACATTGTGTTTTATTGACGATGATGATTCCTCTATCTACCGCTGCTTTGAGTTCGCGATAGAGCCATTTAGCCGAAGGAGCGTTTCCTGCTCCGAATGTTTCTAATACTACTGCTTTGAGTCCCTTGGTGCGTAAAATAGACCGCACGATAGGTTGCTGAATGCCCGGGAAGAGTTTAAGTATAGCTACATTCGTATCGCATTTTGTATGCAACTTGAGTGCAGATTGTGGTTCATTATAATGGATTAAATGGCGTCTATAGATGATATGCACGCCAGCCTTGGCCAATGACGGATAGTTATAACTATTGAATGCGGAGAAATGCTCTGCATTACGCTTTGTGGTACGATTAGCGCGGTAGAGGTGCGATTCAAAGAAGACGGTCACCTCTGGCACGATAGCATCTCCGTTCTCATCCTGCGCCGCTGCGATCTCGATGGCAGTCAGTAAGTTTTCCTTAGCATCCGAACGCAAGACGCCTATTGGCAGTTGCGAACCCGTGAATACTACGGGTTTATTCAATCCCTCCAACATAAAGGATAATGCAGATGCGGAGTAGGACATGGTGTCCGTGCCATGCAATACAACGAAGCCGTCATAGAGGTCATAATGATCTCTAATCATGTATGCTATCTGCGCCCAACCATTGGGGTCTATATCCGACGAATCGAACTGATTATCAAAGGCCTTAAAATCGACATTCAGTTCACCCGTGAACAACTCTGGTATGTATGCCTTAAAGGTATCTACATCGGCCGTCACAAGCGCACCTGAGTGCTTATCACGAACCATCGTGATAGTGCCACCCGTAGAGATTAATAGTACTTTATGTAATGTTTTCCCCATAGTTTACCTTATTTTCTGCGCAAAATTACAATATTTTTTGCATATATGCAAGATTTTAACGAAAATAATCATTTTAATCTTGCATGTTTAGACATTTTTTCGTAACTTTGCACCAAATTACAACACCGATGAGCCACCGACTGCTTGTTATAGATAGCGATATTAGTTTATCCACCGTGCTGAGTGATTATTTAGACAGCAAGGGTTATCATGCGCAGCATGTTTCCTCCGCCCAGGAGGCTTTACGGTTATTGTACGAAGCGCATTTTGACTTAGTGCTGATGGAATTGCAGGGATTGCAGATGAATGGGTTTGAGTTGCTCCGTGATATACGCCGCCGCTACATGTTATTACCCATTATTATCTTGACGAACAGGAATGACCGCGAGAGTCAGATGCGTGCTTTTCAATTAGGGTGTGATGATTACCAGTTCAAGCCTTTCTCCATGGATATTCTCATTTGCCGTATTGAGGCCATCATGCGCCGTGTGCGATTGAGAGAAGAGAGCAAGCAGCGTGTGTTTCACCTTGGAGAACATGTTTTTGATGCCACTCATCAGACTTTTGACGGGCAACACCTCTCATCCAAAGAGAGCGATTTGCTGCTCTTGCTATGCCGTTACATGGGTGATATAGTGGACAAGCACCATATACTGACTGCTATTTGGAAAGAGGATAATGCCTTCACCGCACGCTCTTTGGGAGTGTATATCAATCACTTAAGACATTTTCTCACACCCGCTGGATATACTATTATCGCTGCACGGGGAAAGGGATATAAACTAATTTGCAACCATTAATTCATACGGACATGAAATATATTGCTCCTTCTATTTTATCTGCTGATTTTGGTCACTTGGCCAATGATATACATATGATTAACGAATCGGATGCCGATTGGTTGCATATCGATGTGATGGACGGAGTGTTTGTGCCCAATATATCGTTTGGTTTTCCGCTCATGAAAGCATTCAAGCAGCACAGCACCAAGCCATTAGATGTGCATCTCATGATTGTTCATCCCGAGAAATATGTGGAGCGATTTTGTGATGCTGGCGCTTATTCCGTAGGTTTTCATTTAGAGGCGGTAGAGGACCCACTCCCTATCTTGGACCTTATCAAAGCCAAAGGGGTACGCACATGCCTAACTATTAACCCAGACATACCAGCCGAGCGATTAGTACCCTACTTAGACAAAGTGGACATGGTGCTTATCATGTCAGTCTTCGCGGGTTTTGGCGGTCAGAAATTCATTCCTGAGAGTTTGGATAAGATTCGTTTTATCAAATCAGAGATTACTAAGCGTGGCTTGAGCACACTCATCGAGGTAGATGGAGGTGTGAGTGCCGACAATGCCGCCACTCTCTTTGCGGCAGGAGCCGATGTATTGGTAGCGGGCAGCGCTGTTTTTGGTGCAGATAGTCCTACGGAAGCCATCCGTGCCATGAAAGCATAGACCTA
>CALATT010000013.1 GCA_937891905.1 uncultured Bacteroidales bacterium
CTTACCACCAGGACCAATCACAGCGCCGATCATATCTTTTGGAATCATGAACGATACGATGCGTGGAGCTTGTGGCTTGAGGTCTGCGCGTGGAGCAGGCATGCACTCAAGCATCTTACCGAGGATATGCATACGCGCCTCGTGAGCTTGCGCCAAAGCGTTCTCTAAGATCTCGTATGATAGTCCGTCCACCTTAATGTCCATCTGACATGCAGTCAAACCGTCCACAGTACCTGTGGTCTTGAAGTCCATATCACCGAGGTGGTCCTCATCACCGAGGATGTCGGATAAGATAGCATATTTAGTACCTTTGCACTCAGAGATAAGACCCATCGCGATACCACTCACTGGTTTGATCATAGGTACACCAGCGTCCATGAGCGCGAGCGTTCCTGCGCATACGGTGGCCATAGAAGAAGAACCGTTAGACTCCAAGATATCGCTCACCACGCGTACGGTGTATGGGAAATCAGCTGGAACCATATTCTTCAGCGCACGGCAAGCAAGGTTACCATGACCTATCTCACGACGACCAACGCCACGGCTTGGGCGTGCTTCGCCGGTAGAGAATGGAGGGAAGTTATAATGCAATAGGAATTTATCATTACCTTGAATAAGTGCCTCGTCGATAATCTTCTCATCGCGCTTGGTACCGAGAGTAACGGTAGAGAGCGATTGAGTCTCACCACGGGTGAAGATAGATGAACCGTGAGGTCCTGGCAGTGGGCTCACTTCGCACCAGATAGGACGAATCTCGGTAGTGGTACGACCATCCAAACGCTTGCCCTCATCGAGCACAGCACGGCGCATAGCCTCTTTCTCTACATCGTGGTAGTATTTATCTACAAGCGCAGTGATATCATCCACATCTACACCTAATGCCTCGGCGCGAGCTGCCATGTATTCAGCCTTCTCTGCCTTGAAATCTTCGCGTATCTGTGTGAACATCGCCTCGCGGTGGTGCTTGTCAGTGTCCGCACTGGTAGCTTGCGCATAAGCGCGAGCATAACTGTATTCGTGTATGGCTTGCTTGAGTTCGTCATCGTTAATCTCGTGGCAGTACTCGCGCTTAACCTCCTTACCATAAGCTTTCATCATCTCATCGATAGCCAAGCATTGTGGCTTGATAGCCTCGTGAGCTGCCTTGATAGCCTCGAGCATCACGCTCTCTGGCACCTCTTTCATCTCACCCTCCACCATCATGATGTTATCATAGGTAGCGGCAACCATCAACTCGAGGTCAGCTTGCTCGCATTGCTCGAAAGTAGGGTTGATAACCATCTCGCCGTTCACACGAGCTACGCGCACCTCGCTCACAGGACCCTCGAAAGGAATATCGGAGCAAGCCAAAGCTGCACCCGCAGCCAAACCAGCGATGGACTCTGGCATGTCAATGCCGTCAGCAGAGTACATGGTTACATTCACGAATGTGTCTGCGTGATAATTAGATGGGAATAATGGACGAAGAGCGCGGTCGATAAGACGAGCGATAAGAATCTCATAGTCCGATGCTTTTCCTTCGCGGCGAGTGAAACCACCAGGGAAACGACCCGCTGAAGCGAACTTCTCTTTGTACTCCACGGTGAGAGGCATGAAGTCCGTACCAGGAACTGCGTCTTTTGCAGAACAAACGGTTGCCAAAATCATGGTGTTACCAAGTGTTGCCATCACGGCTCCGTCTGCTTGTTTTGCTAATTTGCCTGTCTCAAGCGTGATGACACGGCCATCAGGCAAAGCAATTTCTTTTCTTACAATATTCATTTGTTTTAATCGTTTATGAACGCCGTTTGCGTTCTGTTAATTATTCATAGACCCAAAAAGTCGTGCAAAGATACAATATTTTTTGCAAATATGCAAATGAAAAGAAAAAAAACATGTATAAACACTTATCCTGCAGCAAAAAAAAGAAAAAAATCTCACCTGCGGAGGTCCTTTGTTTGCATATATGCAATATTTTTATTACTTTTGCACCCGAAATTGGGTTGTTGTACCCATTATCGGGGCTATCTGGTTTTGACAGCAGGTAGATTGGATAGGTAAGCACGCCGAGCTTTGAGAATACGCTCGTAAATATCATTCTTAAGCTATAACTGGCAACAATAATGTAGCTCTCGCTGCTTGATCGAAGTATAGTAGATCGCATTATTCGGGCACAAGGTGCCTGAACGAGACGCCGCTCCAAGCCGAGTTCGCGGGCTGATAGGACTAAGCGGCGCGGAAATACGCGAAATAGAATTCGTAGGCTGCGATGCGGATTCGAAACCTTAGCAGATAAGCCGATAGTTGGTGGCTTGGGTCTTGCTATCGGACGAAAACGAAGGCCAAGATAAGCGTGTAGAAAGCATATACAGTCCTTGTTTGGACGCGGGTTCGACTCCCGCTAGCTCCACTCGCGATCGGCAATTAGTCGCAATGGTCCATACCGCTCTGCTAAATGGACGGGCTCCTAAT
>CALATT010000014.1 GCA_937891905.1 uncultured Bacteroidales bacterium
GCAGATGCGTACGCAGTTGGATGGGCAAGTGAATGATACTCAATCGGTGGCATCGGTTTTTGAGTCTCTCCGCAAGTCTTATCCTTTGCGGTGATGAAAATCAGAATTAAACAAAGATAAAGAAAACAATATAAAAATAGAGAAAATATTTCTTTAATTGTAAATAAACCAAGATAAACACTGGTCGTATGTTATGTGTCTATTGTAGTCGCTGAGTTTGTGGGCCACGCGCCCGGAGCGTAATCGTCCCTTATTGGCTCGCAAGCAAGCTTGCAGCCCACTAATTGACTCTTATGCCCCTCGCCGGCAGAGTTCTGCCGCCTAATCCAATAGCCACATACCCTCCGCCAGCCATAAACATAAATAAAAACTATTTATCAAGTACTGAGTAGTGAGTATCAAGTACCACTTATCATCCTCCTCGCAAAAATAAGATAGTTTGAGTGCGGAAAAAGTGCAAAATAAGACAGTTTGCTTGTGTATGTCATTTGTTTTTTGTACCTTTGCGGCGATATGATATTAATGGTTGTATATGGTAAATACAGATTAAAAATTGCTTCAAATGCTACTTAATTATATCACATGGGATGTGTCTCCATTTATTTATGAGGGCGAACATTTTGCCATTGGATGGTATGGGACGCTGTGGGTGTTAGGATTGATTCTATGGATCGTGTCACAATGGAGCATATATAAACACGAATCTATTCCTTTTGATTTTGTGTGTTATAAGTTTTTATACATGTGTTGCGGAGTGCTTATTGGTGCTCGTATAGGGCATTGTTGGTTTTATGAATGGCATTTATCAAATGAACCTTTACAATGTTTTGGATTGACATTTCCGTATCGAAATGTATTCATAGAGAAACCATGGTTGATGTTTGACTTTAGTCATGGGATACATGGTTTATCTTCTCATGGTGGTGCTTGCGGATTGTTGATAGCATCCTTATTGCTAAATAGAAAATTCAAAACAGGTATTATTTGGATGTTTGATAGGGCAGTAATTGGTGTGTGTTTATGCGGAGCATGTATTAGGTTAGGTAATTTATTTAATTCGGAGATATATGGTATAGCGACGAGTATGCCGTGGGGGTTTATTTTTGTGAATAGAGGAGAAACAATACCTGCTCATCCAACGCAGATTTATGAACTATTGTATTGTTTGATAACTTTCGTACTATTAACATATTTATATTGTAAATGCGACGCAGGTAGGTACAATGGACTACTATTCGGTGTATTTATGGTATGTGTATTTGCGACTAGAATAGGGTTAGAGTTTATTAAAAACAATCAAGAGCAGTTTGAATCTGAATTATGGCTGAATATGGGACAATTATTGAGTATCCCATTTGTTATGTGGGGTATGTATCTAATCATTAAGTCGCTTAAAGAAGGAAAGCAATCTGCCAGAGTACCACAAGGTGTTCATCCACACCATGATAAAGCCAAACTGCGCAATCTGATACTGATATTTGTAATTGTAGGTATGGCTGCATGTCAAGAAGAACCGTCTATGGATTATAATTACCAAGGAGAATATGTTATTCAAAAAGAAATAGATGATCAATTTGTATTTGATGAAACATCTAACCAAGTAATTACTTCTAAATGTATAATCTATCATTATACATCACTTAATTCGGCCGGAACAAAAGACACTCTATCTGCTGTTCTGACAATATGTGGTAATTGCTGGAAAAGGCAGAGTGTACGGGGAATTACATTATGGAATCGACCTACGATTACCAAGTATAATGATAGTCCATCAGCAATGAATTTGGTGGCAGAGCCGCTTATCGCTAAATATACCCGTACGGCCGTTGTTTCACCCGATTTGCAAGGATTTGGATGCAGTAATAAACCCCAAGCATATTGCTATGCAGAGGTAAACGGAAGAGCAAGTGCTGATGCTCTATTTGCAGCAGAAAAAATATTAGATTCTATAAGAGTACAATATAGAAACAATTACTATAATATTGGCTATTCTCAAGGAGCACAGACTGCACTTGCAGCATTGCCGTTCTTTAATGGTGCAAAAGTAAAAACATTTTTGGGAGACGGAATATATGATTTAGTGGATTATTATAACCAATCATTAGAGACTGATTTTATTGCAATACCTGCTGATATCCCTCTAACAATCGTAACAGCCGTTGAATGTGTAGGCGCTAAATTAGAATATAATCAATGCTTTTTAAATAGATCTTATTTGCAGTCAATAGATGATGTTAATTCTAAACAATTTTCATTCTCAGAGTTGAATGGGCGTTTTAATACTCACCGATTAACTATGATATTATCACCGCAATTATGCGATACTACCGCAAAAGCATACAAGGAATTAGTGAAAGCACTACAACAAATGTCATATATTCCATATTCTCATATACAAGATCAGCATACTATATATCTATACCATAGCACCACGGATATGATTATGCCGATGGAGCAATCTCAAACAGCGGAAGCTATATTAAAAGATTCTTGTACAGCCAAAGTGTATCATAAATATGATGATTTTGGTTCACACGATGCTGCTATATTACCTTTTGTGAGATATGTGATTCTACATTGTATATTGTAATCAAATAAAATACTTAACCACCTTAAACAGTCGTGACCATTGGTTGCGACTGTTTTTTGTGTGTCTACTCAATTTTGTATTTTTGCAATGGCAATATCGCCAAAAACAATTTAATACAAAATCTTTATGACAAACAAAAAATATTTAGGCGAGATCTTGACAGAACAAGACCTCGTTTTTGCATGGAAACACATGCTCCGTGAAAAAAAAGCCACACATGTAGAAGTAGATCTCAACGAATTAGAATTTGGGCTGATTGATGCTACTCGCACACACTACACGCAAATGGAACTAACTCGTCCGCAGATGCAAGCATTGGAGGACTTTAATCGTGATAGATGGTGGTGGAGTAGGCTCGTAAAACGCATTAAAAAGCCAAAATAACTAACAAAATGCATGAGTTCGAAAGTAGGTAGCGGATTCGCACCGGGGTTCTCAATAATTAACTGTACCTTTGCGCCGTCATTCAGAAATGAGTGGCGGTGCTTTGTTTTATACTACGGACCTTGCAGCCCTTTAAAAAAAGAAAAAAGAAAGTGACACAAAGAAAAAATAAAAAAAGTCTTGTCCTGTCTCTTATACTTAGGACAGGACTGGACAGGACAAGTAAAATTTTTGTATTATGAGTTTTAATTATGCAATCATTGAAGAATTTAATCATTTTTGGGAACTCTTTGCGGTGGACGAGACACTCTTCCCGCATCGAAGAGCATGTTGTCTCCGACTGTGGCATGAGATGCCCACAGAGAAAAGAAAAACAATCATTGAAAACTTACGCACGAGTGGTGCGCCTAAGAATCGCAATCCGTTTTTCTATCTGCAAGACTTTGGGAAATCGCGTACACAAACACTCACCTTTAAAGAGTATTATGCGCGATTTGGCACCACACTCGAACAAGACGGATGGCGCATGACCAACCCCACAGGACAACAAGTGATCTATGTTAAAAATTAAAGGATATCCTACACCTTAAACGGACCTTCATCACACCAAATACGATACCACTCCGGTACCACTCAATAACATCACTATAAAAATCTACTAAAATGAAAATTGAATTAATTATTCCGATTGAAGCTATGCATGGCAAACTCAGTCAACATGCAAACTATTATTTTCGAACTATCAATGGGCGTCAATTTGTACAGCGTTGTCCGAAGCGTAATAAACAGCGATCTGCAGCCCAAGTTCGTTCAAGTCAAATCTTTGCTTCTCGAGCACGCATAGTTGCGCAGATGCAAAATGAAGGAGTTAAGTTAACCAAAAAACAACTTTGGAAAATAGCCAAGGAGGTGCTATGAAAGCGATGAGTAAATCCGAGTTAGCCAATGCGGTGGGAGTGTCACTCAGCACTTTCCGCCGCTGGTTGAAATCAGATGCAGATTATCTGCGCAAACATGGGGTATTGCCTACCACTAAAGTGCTACCTCCCAAAGTGGTAAAGTATCTTATTGAGAAATATTGCATCGAATTGTAGCGTAAGTTACCTAAAGCGCTCAATACCACATCACCAACCCACTACCTTTGCACTCTCTTTTGATAACAGAGAAACATGCAATTTTACAACAAATCACTACTTTAATATTATGTATTTACGGTATATACGACATAAGCACCCTTGTGGAACTATCCACGGAGGCACACTCTATAGCGTTCATTTTCAGCCCAATGAGAAGGGCGGGTATAACGAAACCCTAACATGTATCAGCGATGCCTACGAGTTGGCCTCTGTTTTTCCACCAGCGCTTATCTATCCTGTCCAAATAAAGTCTCAAGACGGCCGCTTGCGACTTGTTTTCGGTATGGATAAACGCTATTCCATGCTGCACCTCATAGACCGCGAGGCGCGTGAATCGTTTTTCACTGCGCTACGCTCTGCCCTAAATCAGAAAACCGAAGTGCGTATCGAAATAGCCACCCCTTAAACAATCAACATTCCACATCATTAACCCTTAACCCCTCTTATTGGGCAGAGGATTATCTTTTAGATAAAACGACCAATCCACGATTTCTCCTCGGGAGGACTGCTAGCTTAAGCGTTAGTCCGACCGAAAAGCGCAGGGCGACACGAAGGCGCCATATCGAACTGCGCAAGCAGAGAGTCGCGCGAAGTGTCAGCCCAAGCATATCATGGCAGAAATTAAACCAATGGCGCTCATTGAGAGCATGAAGAAAAAAGTGTGTGAACATAGCGATGTCTATTTTCGCACCAACAAACGCACCGGCAAAGTGACCACCGGCAAACTCTGTAATCCATCAGACAAAGAACCATCCGAAGCACAAGTCAAAGCACAGGTCCGCTTCAAGAAAGTGGCAGCAGCTGTGCGTGCATTATTAGCTGATCCAGAGCAAAAAAGCAAACTTGAAGCAGAGTATAATGCGCAAAACAAGTATGGTTCATTATTTGGCTATGCAATGCATAAGCTGAATGGTAACTACGATGAAAACGGAGACCCAATTGAATAACAATTAGATGCCCAAAATCAATGACAAAGCAAAAAATCATCAAAGCCATTATCATGGCACTCATTGCCGCACTGACGGCATTGGCAACGGGACTGGGATTGACCTCCTGTAATGTGGTGCGAACCATCACCAACAAGTCTGAGTTCTACCAGCATGGCGACACCTCCGTAGTGATTCAGACCAAAACCACCGAGTCCTACGACGCCAAGAAACACAACAATAATTAAACATTAAACATTAAACCGAACAATTATGGCAAAAGTAAACTGGAGCGCCGGTATCGATAGCGTATCAGGCGCATTAGCAAAACCAAGTAAGAGTGGACAACACTCATGTAACAAAATGCTCTTAGGCACCCACCGCACCGCGGCAACCACTAATCCCGATTGCAACCGCATCTACATGCGCAAACCCACCAAGCGCAGCACTCCGCTCACTCAGCGTGAGATTGAGCAACGCGAGCGCTTCAGCGCCGTAGCCACCATGGTCAACGAGCGCAAGATGGACCTGAGCAAAGTAACTGCGGACCAAGAGGCATTCTTGGCGCAAAAGGATCAGCCAGGCGGCAAGAAGACCATGAAAGCATGGTACTGGGATGTCTGCGGGAAAGAGTACGACCAAGCGCAAGGCGCTTGATAGTACAGAGTATTGAGTATAGAGTATTGAGTACAGACTACTGGCCACTAACTACTGACCACTGACTACTCACTACTCACTACTAAAAAAGAGCACTGCAGTGCTCTTTTTTTTTACCAAATGCTTACGCGGTTTTCGGGGGCGATATAGAGTGGTGACTCTGGTGTGATGCTCCATGCTTCATACCATGCATTGATATGAGGTAGCGCTCCATTGACACGCCATTTGCCTAAAGAGTGAGGGTCGGATTTGGTGCGCTGTAGTATTTCCTCTGGGCGGATATTACCAGCCCACACATTGGCATAGGCCAAGAAGAAACGCTGTGCTGGACTGAAGCTATCCACTATTTGCAAGCGGTCTGCTTCTGCTTTGGTTTCCTCGCTATTACAGAATGCGAGGTATGCCACTTGCAGTCCTCCATGGTCGGCGATGTTCTCACCCAGTGTGAACTTACCATTGGCAAAGACGCCAGGTGCCACTTCAATCTTATTGAATGCTTCTTCCATCACTTTGGTGCGTGCATCAAAAGCAGTTTTGTCTTCTTCAGTCCACCAATTGATCATATTACCATCTTTATCAAACTGACATCCTTGGTCATCAAATCCGTGTGTCATCTCGTGTCCGATGACTACACCAATAGCGCCATAGTTGAAGGCATCATCTGCTGCCATATCAAAGAAAGGATATTGGAGGATACCAGCAGGGAAGCAGATCTCGTTGGTGGAAGGATTATAGTATGCATTCACCGTTTGAGGTGTCATATACCATTTGGCTCTATCCACGGGTTTGCCCAGGAAACTGAGGCTATACTCCTGCTCAAACTTAGCTGCGCGGCGGATATTATCATAGTATGTCTGTGAGGCATCAATAGTTAAAGCAGTATAGTCGCGCCATGTATCAGGATAACCGATTTTGATGGTCATGCTATTGAGTTTATCCAATGCTTTTTCTTTGGTTTGATTTGACATCCATTCGAGGTTCTCAATACGCTGAGCGAGGGCCGATTGTAGGTTTTTGACTAGGGCCACCATTCGCAGCTTATTTTCCTCGGGGAAATACTGCTTTACATACATCTGACCTACCGCTTCGCCGAGTGTGCCATTCACTACGCTGACCGCGCGTTTCCATAGCGGAGCGGGTTCTTCTTTGCCTGACATCACCTTGCCATAGAAATCAAAACTGGTTTGATAGATCTCGCTTGTGAGTAGCGAAGCGGCACCGTCGATGACTTGCCAAGTGAAGAGTGTTTTGATGTCGTCAAGTGGTTCTTCTGCCAATAAGCGTCCTACCTCTTGCAAGTGTGGTATCTGTCCGATAGAGAGGCTATCTATCTGCACATTAAAGGCGGCGAAATAGGTATTCCAATCAATCTGTGGCACAAGCGCTTGGAGGTCGGCTATAGACATCTTATTATAGTTGATTTGTGGATTACGCAATTCCACATTGGAGTATGCAGCTTTGGCTAAGCGTGTCTCCAAGCGAAGCACCGTCTGTGCGCGTTGTGCAGGATTGGATATGCCGAAGAGTGTGAATAGTTTCTCTATATATGCCACATACTCTGCGCGTATATGTGCAGTGTGCTCATCTTCGTCCAAATAATACTCTTTTTCGCCAAGTGTGAAGCCTGCTTGGTATTCATTGAGGATATTCATGGATGAATTCATAGCATCGGCATCCACATACATAGCCCATAGACCAAAATCCATTGCTTTTCCTAATGCTTCTGATAACTGCTCTTTGGATGTGATGGATTCAATTTCATCGAGTGTTTTTTGCACGGCGGTTATGCCTTCTTGGTCACGGCGTGCGGTATCCATAGAGAGGTTGTAGAGGTCGCCTATCTTCTGCTCTACGGTGCCTTGTGGGTGTGTTTGTGCAGCAAGCGATTGGATGAGTCCATTCACTTGCTCAAGGTTCTGCAAGCCGAGTTTATCGAACGAACCAAAGCGGCTATATTCGGGTGTGAGTGGATTGGCTGCCATCCATCCGCCGCATGCGAATTGGTAGAAGTCATTTTGTGGGAGGACGGTGGTATCTAAATTTTCGAGATGGATACCTGTTGTCTGCTGGTGTTTAGTACATGCTGTTGTCATAAGTGTGAACGCTGCAAGCGTGAATAGGATTTTTTTCATATATTCAAATTTTACAGAAATAACAAAATGAGTATTTGTCCAGATAAGACGCGCAGAAACATAGTGAGCGGATAAACCGTTGAATAGGCTACTGCTGCGCGGTCATTGAGCGAAGACTGTGCGGTTGCATAAGCGAGTGCAGGCGGATCTGTAGTAGAACCGGCAATAAGTCCCATGAGTGTAAAATAGTCCAGTTTGAGCCATAAGCGTGCGATGAGACCAATAATAAGCAAAGGCAACATAGTGATAATCACACCATAACCAATCCATATATAGCCTCCATCCAAGAGGGTAGGAATGAATGTTTTTCCTGCTCCAAAGCCCACCGCAGCGAGGAAGAGCGCGATTCCTATCTCGCGTATCATAAGATTGGCAGAACTGGTGGTGTAAGTGACTAAGCGGAACTTAGGTCCAAAAGCGCCTATCAGCAGCGAAACAAGTAATGCTCCACCTGCAAGTCCCAACTTGAATGGTTGTGATAAACCAGGTAGTAAGATAGGTATGGAACCCAAAGCCACGCCCAACAAGATACCAAAAAAGAGCGATGCTAAATTAGGAGCATCCAGTTTCTTTGCCATATTACCAAATACTTGCGCCACCTTATCCACAGCCGCTTTCTCACCCACTATAACCAACCTGTCACCCAACTGCAAAATCAAATCCGGCGTAGCAAGCAGTTCTATACCTGCTCGTCTAATACGCGTAATCGTTATCTTGTATGCAGCGCGTACATTGAGATCGCCTATTCGCTTACCATTTAGCTTTGGTTTAGTAACCACCACATGGCGGCTGACCAAGTGCACATTCTCTGCCTTCTCATCTGCAGGAATAGTGGTTAAGTGGCCCAAGAGAAGCATGGTTCGTTCATCTTCATTATCTCCCACCATTCGTATCTTATCTCCCACATGGAGTATGGTATCTCCATCCGGCATTTCGTCTGCTCCATCCGGATGCAATAGTCGGCTCACGATGAGCTTAACATGCGTTATTTGGCTCAATTCGCGCACACGCATTCCTTCTACCTGTGGATTTGTGAGTTCGATATCAATATAACGGATTTGCTTCTCTATGCCTTTCTCTTGCGCTACGCGAGCCTCCTCTTTTTCATTCTTGATGCCAAAGAACCACCGCAGCAGGAGCATAGAGACGAGTATTCCCACTACGCCTAAAGGATAAGCCATCGCATAACCAGCAGCAATGGAAGGGTCGGTCATACCTGTGCTATCATGAAAAGTCTGCTCTGCAGCACCTAAACCGGGCGTATTGGTCACAGCACCGAAGAGAATACCTATCATCGTGGTCATGGAAATACCAGTAATATAATGGATTGCAACGGCTGTTGCACACCCAAGAATCACAATTCCTGCAGCCAACAGATTGAGACTAAGACCTCCTTTACGAAAAGAAGAAAAGAAAGAGGGCCCTACTTGAAGACCTATCGAATAAACAAAAAGAATGAGTCCGAAGTCTTTTGCAAATGACTCTACTAATGGGTCAAGTCGCATGCCGAAATGGCTGCATGCAATAGCCGCAAAGAGTATCCAAGTGATACCCAGTGTTATACCTTTAAACTTGAGTCTCTCACCCAAGTATATACCCACAGCAACGGCTAATGTCAGCACGAAAATTGAATGGGCCATTCCAGCACCAAAGAACAAATTATAGAACCAATCCATATAATCAATTAGTATTTATTCAAAACCTTTGCGGCGGCAAAGGTACTGCTTTTTTTGCAGATATGCAAGTAGATATTTTATATTTTATACTTTAGTTTGCAAAATTAAGGTTTATTAATTACAGAGTATTGATAGTTAATATATATTGCTATTCGGCATGATTTTTGTATATAATACAATGTTTATAATCACTAGTGTTCATTAAAAATAAACAAAAATACAGAAAACCCTTTGAGTGCTTTAAAAGCAGTGCCTGCTGCGCCTTAGTCCGCTAAATCGCCATTATAAGCGAGCTCATATGCCGCTTTGTCGTCCAAATCCGCAACTCTGCGAGTAAAAAGCAATCAAGGACAAAAATATAAAAAATACTTTTCTGCAACTGGCAATCTTTTCAGCAAAATCATGTGTATAAGTGAACTTACCACATTTTTTTACTAAAAATCTTGCACAATTGATTATTTTGTACTACCTTCGAGGGCACCGACACGGCTTTGCCGTCCCACCTCGAAAGTACGGTCGCATTCTGCAGCCCATACACGAAGATGGATGTTTTTTTGCCCGTACTACATACCTCGTTTAGAGTTTGTCTATATGCCGCATTTATGCGAGCATATACAGCCTATCGCCAACCTCAAAACATAGAATTTTATTCTATTAAGCAAAAAAAACACCCAAATTCTTGCGTATGTGCAGTTTTTGTAGTACCTTTGCACCGCAAAGGTTTGAAGAAACAAAATAAAATTTACACTATATGATACTTGATAAATTAGAGAATGCTGCTTTGTATTATGACAGCGTACCAGGTTTTGAACAGTTTATGAAGTTCTTTAATGAGAACGATTTGGAGGAGATGCCCTCATGTAAGATTTTTCTTGATGGGAATGACCTCTATGTGAATATCCTTGATTTTAAGGGTAAAGCCGAGTCTGCATGTCGTATGGAGGCGCATAAGGATTATTTGGATATTCAGATTCCACTGGGTGCAGATGAGACGATGGGTTGGAAGGCTCAGGTGGATTGTCAAGATGTGACGCAAGAGTATGATGAGGGCAAGGATGTGGAGTTTTATGCTGATAAGGCAGTAGCTCAGTTCACTGTGCCTGCAGGTCACTTTGTTGTATTCTTCCCCTCTGATGCGCATCAGCCGGGTATTGCTCCGGGTAAGGAGTATCGCAAGCTGATTGTAAAATCGAAGGTAGATTGATAGTGAATTTAACCAAAAACGACGAACCCGTAATGTGTTTTAATTTTGAAAAAAACATTAAAAACACT
>CALATT010000015.1 GCA_937891905.1 uncultured Bacteroidales bacterium
CTGGGTGTTGGAAACGAGTTGGGTTGGTAGAGTTACCTGTGATAGATACATCTACATTCTCGTGCCAGAGGATAGCTACACCTTCGCGTACATCGTCTGCACCGTAGCAGTTTACTTTTGCGCGTGGACCATTGCTGTATGCTTTTTGCTTCACGATATTCAACTCGCCAGTAGCGTAGTCAAACTGAGTTTGTACATATGTGAAACCGTTGATACGGCTGATGATCATAGCAGCGTCTTTACCAAGACCATTGAGGATGATGCGCAATGGTTTTTGGCGCACTTTGTTTGCCATCTCTGCAATCTTGATAGCACCTTCTGCAGCAGCGAATGACTCGTGTCCTGCCAAGAAAGCAAAGCACTCAGTCTCCTCGCGGAGCAGACGAGCTGCCAAGTTACCATGGCCGATACCCACCTTGCGGTCGTCAGCTACAGAACCAGGGATGCAGAATGCTTGCAAACCGATACCGATAGCTTCGGCAGCGTCAGCAGCGTTCTTGCAGCCTTTCTTGATAGCAATAGCGGTACCTACCACATATGCCCATTTAGCATTTTCAAAGCAAATCATTTGGGTCTCCTCGCAAGTCTTGTAAGGATCCAAACCATATTGCTCACATATTTGATTAGCCTCTTCGATAGAAGCGATACCATTTGCGTTGAGCGCGGCGAGCACTTGTGCCTCGCGGCGGTCTTGTGATTCGAATTGTACTGGACGGATCATAGTATTACTCCTTTCTGATTATTCATGTCGTGGATCAATAAATTTAACAGCACCTTGCTCTTCTGTGGTGCGGCCGTATGTGCCAGTCACTTGCTTGAGTGCTTGGTCTGCAGGCACGCCCTTCTTGATAGCATCCATGAACTTGCCCATGTGTACGAACTCGTATCCGCAAGTTTCATTGTCTGCATCAAGGTATTGCTTGGTGATATAACCCTCTGTGAGCTGCAAGTAGCGAACGCCTTTTGCCTTGGTAGAGAAGAGGGTACCTGTTTGGCTGATGAGGCCCTTGCCTAAGTCTTCCAAACCAGCACCGATAGTCAAACCGCCCTCAGAGAAAGCAGACTGAGTACGACCGTAAACGATTTGGAGGAACAACTCGCGCATAGCGGTGTTGATAGCGTCACAAACGAGGTCGGTATTCAAAGCCTCGAGGATGGTCTTTCCTACGAGAATCTCACTTGCCATAGCAGCAGAGTGGGTCATACCAGAGCAACCAATAGTCTCTACGAGTGCCTCCTCGATGATACCGTTCTTTACATTCAAACTAAGTTTGCACGCACCTTGCTGAGGAGCGCACCAACCGATACCGTGCGTCATACCAGAGATGTCTTTGATCTCAGTAGCCTTAACCCACTTACCCTCTTCTGGGATAGGAGCTGGTCCATGCTTAGGACCCTTAGCTACTACGCACATTTCTTGTACTTCTTTAGAATAAATCATGTGTCTTGTATGTATTATTTAGTTCAATATTTGTTTTGCTACATTTTGCGGCGCAAAATTACTACTTTTTTTTGATATATGCAAATTTATTGATAAAAATTTCGTATAGAGTCGCAGACATTTCTTGGATTGCGCAATAGGGGTTGCGTAGAGTAGAAACATTCGCCTGTTATTTCTGGGATAGTACGATTGAGTTGCATTTGTCGACTAATCTCATTTCCTTGTCCCCATGGTGTTTTGGGGCTTGCTTTTTCCAAACGGTATGGTGCGAGGCCGATGTAAAGTTTGCAATTCGTTCCTTTAACTTCATTTGCCCACCAATGTGCAAGCAGTTGATAATCGGCTGCTCGTTTTCCTATTTCCCAATACAACTGCGGTAGGATGTAGTCAATCCATCCTTGTTGTATCCATAGGCGTGTGTCTGCGTAAAGGTCATCGTAGTTGGTGATGCCTGCTGTTGTTTTGCTGCCAGTAGAGTCAACGGCGGCATTGCGCCATACGCCAAAAGGCGATATGCCGAACTGAACATCTTTCTTACATTCCTTGATGGTACGGCTGATATCTTGTATGGCCAGATTGACATTATTGCGTCGCCAATCGTGTATATTGCTAAATCCTCTGGGGTATTTGGCAAAGGTGTGTGCGTCAGGAAGTGGTGTTTTACCTGATGGGTAGGGATAGAAATAGTCGTCCATATGGATGGCTTGAATATCATAGCGCTCTACTATATCTTGCACGATGGTGCATATCCATTCCCGTGTTTGGTCTAATCCTGGATCGAAGTACCATTGCTTGGCATATTGCCAGAACCATTCAGGATGTTTGCGCATGATATGGTCCTTGCATAGCGTGGATGTGTCTGTTTTGGCGAGATTGACGCGGTATGGGTTGAGCCATACATGCACTTCCATGTTTCGTTGATGTGCTTGTTCTATGGTCCATGCGAGTGGATCCCATGGTGTTTGTTTGTTCCAAGAACCTTGTGTGCCTGTGAGCCAATGGCTGACAGGTTCCAATTCGCTATGATAAAGAGCGTCAGAGGTAGGGCGTACTTGGAAGATGATAGCGTTGATGCCTATACTTTGTAGAGAATCTAAGATCCAAAGCATGTCTGTCTGTTGCTTATCGGTGTCTCCGATGGCTTCTTTGGAGGGCCAGTCGATATTTGCTACGGTGGCAATCCATGCACCACGGAATGTTATCTCGGCTTGCGCGCACATACACATGAGCGCGATAAATAATATGGAGTATAGGCGTTTTAGCATGTTTCGTTATTGAGTGTGATGGAGCCTTCGCTTACATGGAATATCTTTGCGCTCTCGCTTGGGCGCACAATGTCGGTAAGGTGTTGGCGGTCTGTGTCTGTGATGAATATCTGTCCGAAATCAGAACTTTGCACCATGTTGACTATTCGCTCCACGCGCTCGCTGTCCAAACGATCGAAAATATCATCGAGCAGTAGGATAGGTTTTTCTTTGGAACCTTGTGCGGCTATGTACAGCGCTTGTGCTAATTTCATGGCGAGCACGAAGGTGCGTTGTTGCCCTTGTGAACCTACTTGCTTGAGTGGGTGTTCGCCCAGGCGCATGTCTAAGTCATCTCTGTGTGGCCCTTGGCTGGTCCAACCCAAAATGATGTCTCTTTGTCTGGTGCGGATATATGCTTCGCGCAAGTCGCGGTCTTGTAATTGACTAATATAGCGAATACTACATTTCTCGCCATTCTCTCCGCTTATCTGCTGATACACAGATTGGAAATAGGGATTGAACTGCTCAAAGAAGAGTGTGCGTGCTTTGAAAATATACTCGGCAAGCGGGATCATTTGCCATTCAATAACTTCTAATAAGTCGTCTGGCTGTGTGTCTGTGTCGGCTGCTTGTTTGAGTAGTGCGTTGCGTTGTTTGAGTAATGCGTTGTATTGCGTGAGGCAATCTAAGTAATGCTTGTCAAGCTGGCTGATGACTGCGTCCATGAATCGGCGTCGCTCGTCTGAACCTTCTTCGATGAGGTGTTGGTCGGACGGATTGACTAATACCAAAGGTATTAAACCAATATGATCCACTAAGCGCTTGTAGTCTTTTTTATCCCGCTTAAACTGCTTCTTGACACCACGGCGAATGCCACAAGAGATGGTAAACCCGTCTGCATTATCTCCTTCGTCCCTTTGCTCCTTATAAACGCCTTGTACCATGGACATGTCTTGCTCATGGGTGATATTCTGCGAATCTTGATTGGTGTGAGATGATTTGGCAAAACTGAGCAGGTAGATAGCGTCTAATACATTGGTTTTTCCTTGTCCGTTGAGCCCGACAAGACAATTCATCTTTGGTGCAAAAACCAAAGATGCTTCGCGTATGTTGCGATAGTTGAGTATATGTAATTGCTCTAAGATCACGGTATTATGCGTACAAGTTTACATCGTCTGCACTAATAATATTGCCTGTTAGTATGATGAGTCGTTCTACCATGTTTCGTAACTGGCGTATATTTCCTGTCCAATCTAATTGCTGTAGTGCTTTGATGGCTTCGGGTTCAAAAGACTTAGTGGCAATACCTTGCTCGTGGCATATCTGTTCTGCAAAATACTGCACTAAGAGTGGTATGTCATCTAATCGCTCGTTGAGTGAAGGAACATGAATAGGAATTACATTGAGGCGATGGAAGAGGTCTTCGCGGAAATTGCCTTTCTCTATTTCTGCTTGTAGGTTTTTATTAGTAGCAGCGAGTATGCGTACATTCACTTTGATGGGTTTGTCTGAACCTACCCGTGTGATTTCGTTCTCTTGTAATGCGCGTAGCACTTTTGTTTGTGCGGCGAGGGACATGTCTCCTATCTCATCCAAGAAGAGAGTGCCTCCGTCAGCTTGCTCAAACTTACCGCTACGGTCTTTGACGGCTCCTGTGAATGAACCTTTCATGTGTCCAAAGAGTTCCGATTCGATAAGTTCGCTTGGTATGGCAGCGCAGTTTACTTCCACCATCGGTGCGTTGGCGCGTTGTGATTGTTGGTGTATAAGATGTGCAACCACTTCTTTTCCTGTGCCATTAGGACCTGTGATGAGTACGCGTGCCTCGGTAGGCGCTACTTTGTCTATGATGGCGCGCACGCGATTGATGGCTGCTGATTCGCCAATCATCTGCGAACCCTTGGCGGCTACTTTTTTTCTGAGTTGCTTGGTTTCCTGGCGCAGTTGTTTAGACTCCAAGGCATTCTTTGTAGTGATGAGTATGCGGTTGAGGTCTAATGGCTTGAGTAGAAAATCGTACGCACCTAATTTGAGTGCTTGTACGGCGGTTTCTACATCTCCATGACCTGTAATCATGACGATAGGTGTCTCGGCTGATGCGGTAGGTGTGTTTTGGTTGGCGTATTCACCTGTGTTTTTGATGGCAGAAAGCACTTCAATACCATCCATCTCTGGCATTTTGATGTCTGAGAAAATGAGGTCATAGGCGTTCTTCGTGGCCATTTGCAGACCATTAATACCATTCTCTGCTACCTCTACATTGTGTCCTTCGTCTGCTAAAATCTCGCGCAGCGTGTTGCGGATTCCTCGTTCGTCGTCGATGATAAGTATTTTTGCCATATACTATATTTTTGTTTTCGGGTGCAAAGGTAGTATTTTTTTTTGAGATATGCAAAAAATAATAATTTATATTTGCGCAATCAAAAAAAAAGTTGTACCTTTGCGGCGAAAATGCGATTATAGTACATAAAATGTTTTTAAACATACTAAAATAATCTATTTATTCACAAAAATTCTTCAAACATGAAAAAGTTTTTTACTTTCTTCGCAGCCGCTTTGACTGCACTTACCATGTCTGCAGCTAATCTTACTGTAGCTGAGGCATTGGCAATGGGAAATGCATTGGCAGACAATGCAGAGACCGATACCGTTGTGGTAGAGGGTTTTGCTGTTAATGTAACTCCTTACGATATTGCTTTTGGCAATCAACAATTCTATCTTGCAGACGATGCAGCAAGTGCTACTTCTGACTTGATGGTATTCCGTGCTAAACCAACCAAGAATGGTGCTGCTTATCCAGTATTGGCTGGTGACAAGGTACAATTGAAAGGTACTATTAAGAAGTATGTAAAGGAAGAGGGCGCTGCTCCTATTATTGAGGTGATGTATCCTTCGGTAACATTCGTAACTGAGGTTGCTGGCGATCGTACATTGGCTACAACTACTGAGATTACAGTAGCAAAGGCATTGGAGATTGGTAATGCTTTGTCAGAGGGCGCTATAACAGAAGAAACCTATGATATCGTGGGTTATGTTACTCAGATTGACGACAATAGTTTCAATACCAGTTACAAGAATATGGTATTCTGGATTGCAGATGAGAACAACGGTGCAGCTACTAACGCAGCTGGTGCATTCGAGGTATATCGTGGTAAACCAACTCAAGAGTTGAAAGTGGGTGACAAGGTTTCTGTTAAAACAAAGATCCAAAACTACAAGGGTACTATCGAATCTGTGTCAAGTGCTCCTGTAACTCTTCTTCAAGCAGGTACTGGCGAAGGTAGTGGTGAGACATCTACTGCTGATGTAGTATTTGATAAGAATGACTTCGCAGGTCAAGGCGTTAGCGGTACAGGTGGTCCTGTAAGTGCAGAAAAGAATGGTGTAACATTCACTTGCGATAAAGGTTTCGGTGATGGCTCCTATGGCGTTCGTTGCTACAAAGGTTCAACTGTAACTATCACTTCTGCAACAGAGCAAATTGCTAAGATTGAGTTCGATCTCGCTACTGTAAGTGGTACTTCTTATGATGGTGGTTTGGATCCTGTTACTGTTGTAAATGCAAAAGAGTGGACTGTTACATTGCCTTCACAAGCTCGTATGAACAAGATCTCTATCTATTTCGGTACCGCTGAGGCTGTAGGTTATGACACTGTTACAGTAGCTGAGGCTTTGGTTATCGGTGAGGCATTGGCTGACAATGGCTATTCAGATAAGAAATATGCAGTAGTTGGTTATGTGGCAAAAGCTAAGGCATTCGCTGAGAAATACCCAGATGCTCAAACATTCTACATGAGCGATGACGCTACTGCAACTTATGGTGACTTTACCGCTTACAACTGTAAAGTGGCTGCTCCTGGTGTTGTTCCAGGTGACTATGTGGCAGTAGTTGGTAAAATCCAAAAATATGTAGGTAATTCTGGCACTCCAACTATCGAGATTACTGGTGGTGAGGTAGAAATTCTTTCTGCTCCAGCTGAGGGTATTGAGGAAGTTGTATTGACAGAGAAGGTACAGAAAGTGATGGTTGACGGTGTGCTCTACATCGTTCGCGATAACAAGATGTACAATGTGCAAGGTGTACAAGTTCGCTAATTAGTACATACACATACAAAGCAAAGGATAGTTCGCTTCGGCGGACTATCTTTTTTGTCTATTTTGCAAAGTGGAAACTACAAAAGTGAAAAAAGTTTCCATTTTTTTGTGTATGTAAATAAATAGTGGTATCTTTGCACTCGTTTTGTAAAATAAACGAACTGAAATCATATAGAAATAAGGAGGTTTGTGATGGAAAATGCACAGAGTCAGATACTTAAGAAGTCTGGAGAAATGTTCTTTAAGTTAGGCATACGAAGTGTGTCTATTGATGATATATGCCATGAATTGGGTATTTCTAAGAAAACATTCTATGTTTATTTTGCGAGTAAAGACGAATTAGTGGCACAGTTATTGCATGTGAGTATAGACGGAATGGCTAACAGGATGGAGAATTGGTTGCGCTTGCATGATTTTCGTCAGTTGATATCTATTTTGTTGACACAAAAAGATGTGAATAAAAAAGATGTGAGATCTGTTCCCCAATTGGTTTATGATTTGAAGAAGTATTATCCGCAGCAGTTTGCTGAGTTTCAAGTGAAATTGTTTGAGGTGCAAAAGGATTATTTGAAGCAGTACCTTGAGCAAGGCATCCGCGAGGGTCTTGTGAGAGAGCAATTGGATGTAGAGATGACGGCTATGTTGCTTGCTAAATTGCATACAGATGCAATACGAGATATGGAGCAGATAGAGAGTTATGGATATAAAATGCATAGCTATTCTCAAACGGCAAAAGATATTCTCATTCGTGGGGTATTGTCGGAGGAAGGTTTGGCATTATATAATAAGGAATAAAAAATAAAAGATATGAAAAAGATTGTAATGTTATTATTTTCCACTCTTTTGATGAGTGGTGGTATCTATGCCGAAGATCATGTGATGGCTGCTGCGCGCACTAATCGTTCTTCGGTGCAGACGCCTAAGGTGCTGCAATTGAGTCTCCAAGAGGCGCAGAACCATGCAGTAGAAAGTAATAGAAGTTTGAAAAATGCCTCTTTGGCTGTGCAAGAAGCCTATGCACAGCGTTGGCAGACGATAGCTTCTATGTTGCCACAAGTGGACGGGTCGTATGCGTATAGCAACTATTGCGGTTATAGCGCTACTTTGTCTATGGGAGGTATGGAAGTGCCTGTCTCGATGCCTAATGTGGGTGCATTGGGTGTGACGGCTTCAATGGGTCTCAATGGTCAAGGTATTGTAGGTGCATTACTCAATAATATCGCTATTGACATGAAGAAGATTGCTTTGGAGCAGTCTGAGTCAGAGTTGAGAGGCAATGTGATGAGCAGTTATGTGAGTGTGTTGGCGTTGCAGAGTATTACGGAACTCTTGGATTCTACTTTGCTCAATATTCAAGGCTTGGAGCAGATGACGCAGAGTGCTGTGGATGCAGGCGCTGCAGAGCAGACCAGTGCAGACCAAATACGCGTGCGCGTTAATACTTTAAAGAATTCTATTAATCAACAGAAACGAAATATTGAGTTGGCCTTCACATCGCTCAAGGTGCTATTGGATGTGCCAGTAGAGACAGAATTGGTGCTGACAGACAAGATAGATGGTGTTCTATCTGCTGAGAAAGTGCTGGCGCTATTAGGAGAGAACTTTATAGTGGAGAATAACTTGAACTATCAATTGCTATCTAAGAATGTAGAATTGGCAAAGCGTAATGTGCATATGGCTGGTTGGGCTTATGGCCCTACGGTAGCGGTGGCATATAACTATGCTAATCAGCAATACTACGGTGAAGGCGGTATGCGTATGACGCCTCCAAACTTGGTGCAAGTGAGTGTGAAGATGCCATTGTGGTCAAGCGGCAAGCGTGCTGCAGGTGTCGTGGAGAAGAAGATTGCATATGAGGAGGCGAAGAATACATTATCAGAGACTACAGACCAATTGGCTATTCAATATAGACAATTATGTTTTAACCTCAATAATGCTTATGAGACTTATCTCAATGAGAAAGAGAATATAGAAGTGTCAAAGCGTGTATTCAATTCTGCCACAGAGAAATTCAAATACGGCGCAAGTAGTAACCTTGAACTGACTAATGCATCCAATGACCTTATCAACGCACAGTCAAGCTATGTGCAAGCTATGTTGTCGCTCGTGAATGCACAGGTGGAATTAGATAAATTCTTGAATAACTAATACATACGAAATATAAAATAACAAAGGATATGAAAAAGATTATTATGTACATTATGGCTGCAACGGCACTAATCGGTTGTGGCAACAAAGCAACTACAGACGCAGAACAAACAGAGCGTGTAGAGCAAGTAAGCACAATGGTGCTCAAATCGCAAGAAATAGAGCGAGATATACAAATCTCAACGAACTTGCAAGGGTATCTAACACAGAATGTGGCTCCTTCTTTGACTGGAAAGATAGAACATATCTACTGCGAAGTGGGAGATGCTAAGCAGCAAGGACAAGACCTTGTGCGTATGGATCAGACACAATACAAGACTACTAAGATTGCATTGGGTAACTTGGCAATTGAGAAAAACCGCGTAGAGCAGTTGCTCAAGAGTGGTTCTGCTACGCAGCAACAATACGACCAATTGACGGCTCAGTATAATCAAACGAAGGAGCAATTGGAGTTTTTGGAAGCTAATACTTATGTGAAAGCACCTTTTGCTGGTGTGATCTCTGCTAAGAATTACGAGGATGGTGAGTTGTATGGTGGTCAACCTATCTTGGTATTGACACAAATAGACAAACTCAAAGCATTGGTGGCTATTCCTGAAAGTTATTACCCCTTGGTGAAGGCAGGAATGAAACTTACAGTGGAGAGCAAGATTTATCCAAACGAGACTTTCCCGGCTACTATTGAGGTTGTTTATCCTACTATAGACCCAGCTTCACACACTTTCCAATGCAAGTTGGTTATTCCTAATAAGAGCAAAAAACTCAGACCAGGTATGTATGTTACTACCACGCTTGGAGTAGGTAAAGAGAAAGCTATCGTAGTGCCTTATCAATCAGTAGAGAAATTGATCGGTTCTAACGAACGATTTGTATTTATCAATAATAATGGTTACGCAAAGCGTGTGTCTGTTAAGTTAGGTCAACGCTTCGATGAGATGGTAGAAATCATCGCACCAGAGATTCAAGACGGAGTAGAGTATATCCATGTGGGACAACACAAACTCGTGGATGGTGTGAAGATTCAAATCAATAATAAATAATAGTTATAAATCATTTAATGGTAACTAATTATGGCTATTTATAAAACCGCGATTAAAAAACCCGTAACGACCCTTCTCGTCTTCGTTGCGGTGATGGTCATAGGTGTTTTTAGCTTTTTGCAATTACCTGTGGACCAGTTTCCAGAGATGGATCCTCCATATGTGATGGTGATGACTACATATCCTGGTGCCTCGGCTTCTGAGATAGAGACCAATGTATCCAAGATAATGGAGAATAACCTCACTTCGGTGGATAATCTGAAGTATATCAATTCAACGAGTAAGGATAATGTATCGCTTGTTGTGCTTGAATTGGAGTGGGGATGTGATATAACGGAAGCCGTCAATGATGTGCGTTCGTTCTGCGATATGGCGAAGAACCAATTGCCAGACGGATGTTCATCACCTATGGTATTCAAGTTCTCATCCAGCACCATGCCAATCTGTCAATATGCTATTACGGCAGACGAGTCTTATGCGGCTTTGGATAAGATTTTGAACGACGAAGTAATACCTCAGTTGAACCAGATTAATGGTATTGGTAACCTCTCTGTGGCAGGTGCGCCAGACCGCTATGTGTATGTCGATATAGACCAGCAGAAATTGGATGCATATGGAATTAGTCTGGAGCAAGTGGGACAAGTGATATCTGCCAATAACCTCAACCTCTCTTCTGGTACTGTAAAGATGGACAAAGAGCAATACCAAATGCAGGTTCGCTCGGAGTTTGTGGAAAGTAGTGAGATAGAGGATCTGATGGTAACAATGACGCCATTTGGTCAGCAAGTATTCATCCGCGATATAGCTACAGTGCGCGATACAATCAAAGACTTGTCTTTGGATGAGCGTACGAATGGACGCGAGGCAGTCAGATTGATTGTGGCAAAGCAGTCGGGTTCAAACACTGTGCAAGTGTGCGAGGATGTGCAAAAAGCATTGGCAAAGATTCAAACACAACTGCCTACTGATATTAAGATCCAAGAGATTTACAACTCGGCAGATAATATCCGTAACTCTATCAACTCATTGGAGGAGTCTGTGTTATACGCTTTGTTCTTTGTGGTATTGGTAGTGCTTTTCTTCTTAGGAAAATGGCGTGCAACGCTTATCATCTCTCTCACGATTCCTATTTCGCTTATCGTGGCATTCATCTATTTGGGTATGGCAGATTCGTCTATCAATATTATCTCGCTCTGTTCGCTCACGATTGCGATTGGTATGGTTGTGGACGATGCGATTGTGGTACTTGAGAATATCACACGCCACATAGAGCGTGGTGAGCATCCACGAGAGGCGTCTATTTATGCTACTAACGAGGTGTGGATTAGTGTAATCGCTACTACCTTAGTGCTTGTGGCAGTGTTCGTACCATTGACCATGATGGATGGTATGGCTGGTATCATGTTTGAATCGCTTGGATGGATTGTGACCGTAGTATGTTGTACTTCTACTGTAATCGCTATCACCTTGACACCAATGCTCTGTTCTAAACTGCTCAAACCAAAGAAAGTGTGTGTTAAGAATGGAAAACTCATTGATGAGAGCGATAAGAAAACATGGTATGATAGAACGGTAGTGGCATTCTTGGATAAGGTGGATAGTGCGTACGCTAAATCTTTGGGTTGGTGTTTGAAGCACAAGTTGGTTACAATCATAGCATTATTTGTCTTCTTTGGATTGTCTGTACTTCCATTTGTGTTTGGAAAAGTGGGTACTGACTTTATGCAGCAGCAAGATAATGCGCGCCTGAGTGTGACGGTAGAGTTGCAGCGTGGTACTCGTATTGAGCAGACACTGAAGACGGCACGCCAACTTGAAGAACGATTCATGGTGCTTGTGCCAGAAATACAGATGATTGCCACCTCTGCAGGTAGCAACGATGATGATGGTACGGGAGCAATCTTCTCCACTACGATGAATAATACCATCTCGATGACGGTTCGATTGAATAAGAAATGGGAGCGCGAGCGCACTATTTGGGAAATAGCCGAAGTGCTACGCCAAGAAATGGCTACCTACCCAGAAATTATTGAATATCAGGCTGCTTTGGGTGGCGGTGGACCTGGTGGTGGAAACACAGTGGATATGGAGATTTATGGTTACGATTTCGACCAAACCAATAAAATGGCCCAACAGGTAATCGCTTTGACGAAAGAGTTGCCAGGCGCGCGTGATGTGTATTCAGACCGTGATGATGACCGACCAGAGATAAAGATTATTGTAGATAAAGAGAAAGCGTCTCGTCATGGACTCACATCGGCAACGATATCCTCTTATTTGCGTAACCGTGTAAATGGTATGGCTGTTGGATTCTTGAAAGAAGATGGTTCGGAATATGATATCTTAGTGCGTCTGCAAGAGGAAAATAGAAATTCAATCACGGATGTAATGGATTTCTCTATTCCTACTCCAACAGGATCAATCGTTAAATTATCAGAGATATGTTCAGTGGATGAATATTGGGCTCCACCAACGATTATTCGCAAGAGTCGTCAGCGTATTGTGACCGTTAAGGTTACTCCATATGAGACCACACTCGGTGAATTAGCACAAGCGATAGAAAAGCAGGTGCTTCCTAAAGTGGACACACCAGCGGGATATTCCATCCGTATTTCAGGTGACTACGAGGATCAGCAAGAGACCTTTGGCAAAATGGGAATGTTAGGAGCGCTAATCATATTGCTCGTTTACATTGTGATGGCTTCTCAGTTTGAATCATTCTCCAAACCAGCAATTATCATGTTCTCCGTGCCATTTGCACTCTCTGGAGTGGTATTGGCTCTGTGGATGACAAATACCTCATTAGATATGATTGGTGCACTCGGATTGGTATTGCTTGTGGGTATTGTGGTGAAGAATGGTATCGTGCTTGTGGATTATATTAATCTGATGCGAGAGCGAGGACATGACCTGGATGAGGCTATTCAGATGTCTGGACAAAGCCGTTTGCGTCCTGTATTGATGACTGCATTTACAACCATCTTGGGTATGGTGCCTATGGCAGTGAGTCAAGGTGAAGGCGCTGAGATGTGGCAACCATTAGGAATTGTGGTAATCGGTGGTTTAACTGTTTCAACATTCCTGACACTATATATCGTCCCAATTATCTATGGTGTGATGTCAAAGAAGGGCGAACGAGATAAAATAAAGAAAGTACGCGAGAATTTCATCTTTATGGATATAGATGTGAAGGATTGCGAACAAGAAGAACAAAATAAAGAATAAACGGATATGAAAAGTGTAATGATAGTATTCAATCAAGCGAATACTGAACGCGTAGAGTATATGCTTGATGTATTAGGTATTCGTGGCTTCACTTTCTTTGAGGAAGTGCAAGGTCGTGGGTCTAAGAATGGCGAACCAAGACGCGGTACGCACGCATGGCCAGAAATGAACTCTTGCGTAATAACTATAGTGAAGGACGAACAATTAGATACGCTTCTTGAAGCCGTTAAAAAACTGGATAAGAGAAACGAAGAAGTGGGAGTGCGTGCATTCGCTTGGGATGTGATAGCAACAGTTTAATTGACGGTATTTAGTAAAAAATCCTGCATATGCTTGCGTATGTGGGATTTTTTTTGTACCTTTGCCGCCATAATAAGCGATAGATAGGAATCACATGTATTGTAAATTAGAACATATCCATAAATCTTTTGGTAAGCAGCAGGTTTTGAAAGATATTTCTTTAGAAATACCATCAGGGCAAGTGCTTGGTTTGCTCGGCCCTAATGGGGCGGGAAAATCTACGCTGATGAAAATCTTAATAGGTTTGTGGAAACCAGACGCAGGGAGTGTAGAGGCACCAAGTAATATTGGATACTTGCCAGAGAATAATCCGTTGTACGAGGATATGTATGTGGTGGAATACTTGTTGTTTATGGCGCGTATCACGATGCGCGATGCGTCTGCCAAAGAGCAGAAGGAGCGCGTGGAGAATCTTATAGAACGAGTAGGGTTGACGCCAGAGCGCCATAAGCATATTCGCGCATTGAGCAAAGGATATAGGCAGCGCGTAGGACTCGCACAAGCACTAATAGGGGATCCTGATTTGCTAATTTTAGATGAGCCAACCACAGGATTAGATCCTAACCAATTAGTGGATATCCGTAATCTAATACGACAAGTAGGAAAAGATAGAACAGTCATCCTCTCAACGCATATCATGCAGGAGGTACGCGAGATGTGTGATAGAGTAGTGGTGCTATCTCAAGGTGTAATTCAAGCAGATCAAGCAACAGAAGATATAACGGACTTAGAAACCCTATTCCGAGAAAAAACAGCACAATAGTCGTCAATTATTTAAGCATGGAAGAATTTGATATAAGAGCCCAAATAAATGAGCGTGAGCAAGACAATGCGTTACGCCCATTGTGTTTTGCTGACTTTGCGGGGCAAAGCAAGATAACCTCAAACCTCAAAATATTTGTTGAGGCTGCGAAAATGCGTAAGGAGAGTTTGGATCATGTGCTGCTTTTTGGCCCTCCTGGATTGGGAAAAACCACACTCAGTAATATTATAGCTAATGAATTAGGAGTGGGATTTAAGGTTACATCCGGTCCTGTGTTAGACAAACCCGGTGACCTCGCTGGATTGCTCACTTCGTTGGAGACCAATGATGTGCTCTTTATCGATGAGATCCATCGTCTTAGTCCTGTGGTGGAGGAGTATCTCTATTCGGCAATGGAGGATTATCGCATAGATATCATGATTGATAAAGGACCTTCTGCCCGCACGATACAAATAGACTTAAACCGCTTTACTTTAGTAGGTGCCACAACGCGTTCTGGATTGTTGACCTCTCCATTGCGAGCTCGATTTGGAATTAACTGCCACTTGGAGTATTACGATGCTGATATACTGGCAGGTATTGTGAATCGCAGTGCAGGATTATTAGGCGTAGAAATTGAACCCGAAGCAGCCAGCGAGATTGCACGATGCTCAAGAGGTACACCGCGTATTGCTAACTCACTTTTGAGACGAGTACGCGATTTCGCGCAAGTAAAAGGAGATGGGCATATTGATTTGGAAATAGCTAAGTATGCCCTTGAGGCACTCAATATTGATACATTTGGTTTGGATCAAATTGATAATAAACTTCTTACAACGATTATTGATAAATTCCGTGGCGGCCCTGTAGGTTTGAATACGATTGCAACAGCGATGGGTGAGGATGCTGGTACTATAGAGGATGTGTATGAACCTTATCTTATCAAAGAGGGCTTTATCAAGCGTACTCCTCGCGGTCGCGAAGCAACAGAGTTGGCATATAAGCATCTTGGCAAGACGCCTTTCTCGGCGGATGGTCAGCAATCAATGTTTTGAATTCAATAGCAAATGAAGCATTATCGCGCTGTATTTATTGATTGGGATGATACCATAGGTGATTTTCATGGTGCAGCAAAAAAAGCACTACAAGAGATGTATGAAAAATACCATCTCCGCCATTATTTTGCTTCGCATGAAGAGTTTATATCTCTGTACAAACCACACAATATAGAACTATGGGATAAATACGGTAAGGACCTTGTTTCAAAGGAATACTTGAGTTTTGATCGTTTTTTCTATCCGCTGATGCATGGTAGTAAGGTGTGCGAGAGACTATCATACGATAAGGTGCTAAGAATGGATTTGTGTGCTCTTGCTGAACGATTGAGTGAGGACTTCTTGCATATGACAACCGCGCATTTTGCCTTGTTAGAAGGAGCAGAGGATTTAATCCGCTATTTGGCAGCGAAATATCCACTGACGGTAGTGACCAATGGTTTTGTAGAAGTGCAATATGAGAAGTTTGAGAAGAGTGGTTTGAAAGACTGCTTTGCGCATATCGTATTAAGCGAAGAAGTGGGCTGCCAAAAACCCAACCCTCGTATTTTTGAAGAAGCATTGCGTATGAATGGTTTAGATGCCAGCGAGGTGGTGATGATAGGTGATAGTTTTTCCAGTGATATAGCAGGGGCGAATGCGACGGGAATAGATACTATTTGGTTGGCGCAACCTGATAATATTACTGATGAGCAACGCAAAGTGGTTACACACATAGTGACAAGCTTACAAGAAATAAAGCAATTATTATGACAAAATGGCAGAGGATGACAAATGGCATGCCTTTTGTCCTTTTTGTAGCGTAATAAAAAAGTTTAAATAGACAATATGAGCAAGAATAAAAAACATGACAACAACTCTTCTATTCAAGAGGAGGTTGCACAAGAGACAATACAAGAGCAGGTAGAACAAACACCCGCCAATGAGATAGAAGAACAGCCAGCTCCTTCGGAATTGGAGCAGTTGAATGAGCGTATTGCTGAGTTAGAGGACAAGAATCTGCGTATGATGGCAGAGTTTGATAACTATCGTCGCCGCACGAACAAAGAGAAGTTGGAACTGATGGCTACAGCAGGGGAGCGTATCTTTGAAGAGATGCTTCCGCTTGTGGATGATTTTGAACGCGCAGTAGCTGCAATGGAGAAGACAGAAGATATAGATGCCTTGCGCGAGGGAATATGTCTTATTCAGCAAAAGTTTATTTCTTTCCTCGAAAAGCAGAATGTACATGCAATAGAGACGGAAGGAGTGGACTTTAACACCGATGAACATGAAGCAATCACTATGTTTGCTGCAGGTGAGGATAAAAAAGGAAAAGTGATTGATTGTACACAAAGAGGCTATAAACTCGGTGAGAAAGTAATTCGCTTTGCTAAAGTGGTAGTGGGCGAATAAATAATGAACTCTAGACCTATAATTAAAAGTATAAAAGACTAACTATGGCTGAGAAACGAGATTACTACGAAGTGCTTGGTGTAGAGAAGAATGCCAGCGCAGACGAGATAAAAAAAGCCTATCGTAAGAAGGCTATTCAATATCACCCAGATAAGAATCCAGGTGATAAAGCTGCTGAGGAGAAGTTCAAAGAGGCAGCTGAGGCTTATGAAGTGTTATCAGACCCCCAGAAGCGTCAGCGTTATGATCAATTTGGTCATGCGGGTATGGGCGGAGCAGGTGGCTTCTCAGGTGGAGGTATGTCTATGGAGGATATATTCAGCCACTTTGGAGATATATTTGGTGGCGCAGGTTTTGACTTGGGCGACCTATTCGGTGGTGGTGGACGCAGTCGCGGTCCAAGAGTGCGTAGGGGAAGTGATATGCGCGTAAAAGTGCGTCTAACCTTAGAAGAGATAGCTACGGGATGTGAGAAAAAGATCAAAGTGCGTAAGCAAGTCCAATGTAAGAGTTGCAATGGGACAGGTAGCGAAGATGGACGCACGGAGACATGCCCTACATGTAAAGGAACAGGCCGCACGGTACGCCAGCAACGAGGTATATTCGGCATGATGCAAGTGCAGGCTGAGTGTGAGACTTGCCATGGAGAAGGGCAGATTATAAAAAATAAATGCGCTAAATGTAATGGTGAGGGTGTGGTGCGTGATGAGGAAATAATTACGATTAATATTCCAGCAGGTGTAGCGGCTGGTATGCAACTCACTATGCAAGGCAAAGGCAACGCAGCACCTCGTGGTGGCGTAGCGGGAGATTTGCTTATACTCATAGAAGAAGAGCAACATAAGGATTTTATTCGTCAGGATAGTGATTTGATTTATAATCTATTACTGGATATGCCTACTGCTATTCTGGGTGGACAAATACAAATCCCTACATTATCAGGTGAAGCAAGGATTACTATCACCCCTGGTACACAACCAGGAAAGGTGTTACGCATGAGAGGCAAAGGTCTGCCAAGAATAGACCAATACGGTCGTACATATGGAACGGGTGATTTGCTTATCAATGTGGGTGTGTATATCCCTGAAAGACTGAGTAAGGATGAACGCAAATTAATAGAAAAACTGCAGGATAGTCCTAATATAGCTCCAGGCTCTGCTGATAAGAAAAATTTCTTTCAAAATCTGTTTGGATAATGAATAGGTTATGTAGTATGCTCATAGTGGGATGCCTCTGCACGATTGTTCGTGCTGAGGCATTTCCTATATTCGGAATAGATTCAATACAAAGTGATTTCTTTCGTAATTGGTATCAAACAACGGATTTGGGTCATTATTTAGATAACTATAATGACTATGTAGTTTATGAGGCAGAGACTACGGGCGAATGGAATCTCGGCGATAGGAATGTTTTCTCCATCGCAGGTAATTCCTTCCGTCAGAATAAGTATCGTCTTAATGGTATGCGTATAGACTCACGAGCACAAGTAGGACATACACTTTTGTATACACCAATGTACCATACTAATTTAGCTTTGGATTATCATAATGGAGTATTGAATTTTGAAGATGATACATTGCAAAAGGCAAGTGTTCGCTTGACGGGTAATATAGGTAACTTGGGAGGCATATCTCCGGGAACAAAAGAATTGATAAATCTCTTTCATTCGTCAGGAGAAGAGAGAACGATGGATAGTCGTCCAATGGATATGCGTAACCATATAGTAGGCGCAGGTACATTAGATGCTACGATGGCTATTCCTGCCTATGGGAAACGATATTATCAACATGCGTATGTACATTATGGGCAGAGAAAACTAACTGCTTTTGACCATACAGGAATAAGCGGAATGTTCCCATCGGAATATTATACGGCACAGTTAGATGGAGAGATACCTATTCCACATAATGACGCAATAGATCATTTGAAGTATTTCTTTGTCACCAGTGGTCGTTCTGATTATGGATCAGAACTCTATTTTAATGCGAATGAGTTAGCCCTCAATCGAGCATACCATGCGGGTGTGTACATGAGTAAGCGTTTCTCTAATGATGGTGAATTAGTAGTAGGAATAAGTTATGAAAATGATGATACGAGACATGATTCGCTATCTTTTAGTCGTAACCTATTAGATCAAGATGGTGAGGCATTTGAACCCTGGTATGCAGATGGACAATTGCATGGACTAAATTTATCAGTACAATATGATCAACCATTATTGTCTTGGTTACGCGTGCATGCAGCGTCTTATAATTCATTCTTGTACTTCCAATCACAGCATTCTCAATGGAAAAATGATATATATACGCAGGCTATTAATGAGCAAAATCGTACGCCGTTGTACACTTATCATTGGCAATCATCATCCTTCGCTTCCGGTATATTAGAGAATGAGGCACTCATAGTTGCGGAGAAAGAGGTTATTAAAGGACTTAAACTCTATGGACATTTAGGAGTGTCATTGGATGGAATATGTTTGAGTGAAGGGAAATCCGTTATCACACCTAACTGGTTGGCTAAAATTGCGATGGATTATGAGCCTTGTTGGTGGTTCCGTGTTGGACTATCTCTTAGTCATCATCGCATGTCTTATACATGGGATGAAGTGCGTTATTTGAGTAATGACTACATGAATGGCGCTATTCGCTACGCAGATAATACACTATTGTCTACTACGGGAGGACAATACCATACTCCTAATAAGGACTTATGGATGCATCAACCATCGTACGCAGTATTAGATTTGCCAATTCAGTTCACTTTTGGTCCTTCGCATAGGCATCGATTCTCATTGATTAACTCTATTCGTAAGTACTACAATCAATGGTTTACAGACTATACGAATGGTTTAGATGCTAATATGCTCAAGGATGGCGATTACTATTATATGCGCGAGGGAGAGAAACAATATACAATAACTACGCAACCATTGGATTTAATGTCTTCTACCATAGGCGGGCGTACTCCGTATTATATGTCCAATCTGGTCAAATATACCTATACGGGTAAGAAATGGTTTGTGATGGTTAGTTGGCAGAGCTATTTAATGGCAGGATTAAGCACGATGGGTAATGGTCCACTGCACAATAATATTGGTTCGCTATCTGAATCTTCTGCAAATCCGAATACATATTGTGCGTTGAGTGAAGGTACGCGTCCCTACCAAGGTAATAGTCGCCTTAATCAAGATAAGTCATTTATCTTGCGCATGCAAGTCACATATAATCCATGTAAGTATTTCTCTATTGGATTCAATGGGAAGTTCAAAGATGGACAGCCGTTCTCTACTTTTACAGCAGTACCGACCATTCACAATGGTCATACGCAAGTGGCTTTGTTGCATTCTGATGCTAAGGGAATTAATATGGCTAACCAAGCATTTGGAAAGCGCGAAGATGCATTCTTTAATTTTGAATTGCGTGCTACAGGTCGTTGGTGGGTGAAGGATATTCCAATGTCATTAGAGGTATTATGCTATAATATCTATGATTTTGGAACGGCATTGACGGAATACACTTTTGATGCATATGACCATCCTACTTATCCGCATTGGACGATTGATAAAGGAATAAAGACAATGAAGGATAGTCGTACTTCAATGAGTCTGTGTATTCCCCGCGGTTTGCTCGTTACACTGCGAGTTGGATTGGAGAAGGATAAAAATTAATCCGACAGCCCATAAGGCTATTCCGCAGAATTTACCAAACATACAATCGGTAAACATATTGAGCATAAAGAGAGTAGTAAAGAGGATGGCAGTGTGTCGTCCTCTTTCTTTGGAATAAAAACTAATAGACAACCATGCGAGAATGAAGAGTGTCATTCCAAAAACGCCAATCTCCATGAGTTCTTCTAAATATTGGTTATGTGGATGGTAGCGCTTGAGTGCATAATACTCAAATCCCACATGATGATACTGATTGGCAAGATAAGTACTGCTTTGTCCTGCCCCTAAACCACACCATAAATAGTCTGTGGGGTGCTGTAATGCTGACCCCCATATATTAAATCGAATATCGTGGTCATAACTTACATTCCTCATTTCGGTGATTTTGCTTAAATCAAAATTCTGCATTCTTGGGTGTAATTGTAGTATTCCTCCACTTATAAAGATACCTACTAATAAGATTGCTATTCCATATCGTAGACGATAAGGCTTAGGTATAGCAAGAATAATACCTATAACCAGTAGTGCAGTGCTCGTGATGATAGATTGACGAGAACCCGTAAGAATGATAGGTATAAATAATAGAGGTAAAATGATAGCGAGTAGCCATTTCTTATCTTTCCATAATTGTATGACCAAGACCATACTGAATAAAGCGATGCTACATAGGAAAAGTCGATGCTTGATATGCGATATATTTTCAATAAAGAAAGACCACCATTTGGTGATGTTGTAGTTCCACTCATCACCAAAGCTATAATTGCTGACTAATTCAGGATAGTGGAATAGTATTCCCATTATGGAGATGTAGAAAAAGGAAGAAGCAATGCACCCAATAATAAGTGTTTTGCCTGCTTGTACCCAATTATAGTTTGTGTTCAATCCCCATATGCCGATGGGTACGATGAGAGCAAAGGTGAGGTATCGCTCCATTTGCCATCTCCATGCAATCATATCTGGCACCCACAAAATAGATATGAATTTCCATAAGAACCACAAACCAAAAAGAATGAATGGGATGGCCATTTTATTTTCTTTGATGGATTTGGGTTTACTAATCCATCTTCCCTCTAGTAGCCAACTGAATATCCATATAACGCATGCGTATCGCAGGAATGTTTGTGGAAAAGGCAGTAGAAACACAACTATGAGAAAGAGCCAATAGTTGATTTTTCCGACTATGTTTTGGTATTTATTCATAAGTTTGTGATGCCTTGTTTTATGTGTTTCTTCCATCGATGAGCAATGATGTAATCTGCAGTAGTTTTGGGGTCTTCTCCCATTGCTATGGCGTATGCTTTAGCAATAATCTTTAATGCTTCTTTGTCTATATTAAGTCGCTCGAAGTTTAGAAGTCTTTTTTTCTGTGTTAATGAAGAGCAAAATTGAATTCTATTTAAGTCTATTACTTCTATTTTACTTCCATCTTCATTAAAGAGTATGTTTCCTCCAGAGTAGTCTTGATGGAGAATGTGGCGCTTGTGTAGTGTTGCAGTAAATTGCCCAATAGCCTTTAGTATAGTCTCTCTATTGGGATAATTAGGGTTGCCAATAAGGTCGTTAAAAGTGTGTTGACAGTCAGATTTACAACATGCGTACCAACTCTCTCGTAGTACACCGCATATGCGAATTTCTCTATATGCGATAGGGGGTGGTGTTAGTCCTGTCATGCGTAAGGCGTACTCGTAACTGCGTTGGGCTTTGCTTTTACAAAAAAGTCCATAGATAATGCCTCGTAGAATATTTGGTGTAGCGAAGTGCTTTACCACAACACCATTGACTACACGCAAAGTATTGCGTTTCTGGAATATTTTTTCTCCCTCCAACCAATGATTAAAATCTCCAACTTGTTTGACGGAGCGGAAAAAGTTGATAAACTTAGACCATGAGCGGTGATAGTGCAATGGACCTCCGAGGTATTGTTCTAAAAAAGAGGAATGCCTACTATTAATAGCATCTACGATTGCTTTCTTTTGACTTTTTGCTTTGCTGCGGCGTGAGTGTGGAAGTACGCGATAATAGAGCCCTACCTCGTCTAAGCGGATATATTCTCCTCCTAATTCCATCATGCTCAGCCAAAAATCCCAATCTTCACGATATATGTCTTCTTCACAAAATCCTCCTACTAACTCCCAATCTGCTTTGCGAAAAAGGCTACTGACATGTATCATGTTCTTCCTAGCTAATAATCCGGGAGAATATGTTGGTAGTTTCCATTCACCATTGCGTGCGCCGAACATGTGTGCTCGACATCCTATCACTCGTACATCGTTACGAATGGCATCAATGGCATGTTCTATGTATGTAGGGCTAATCTTATCATCGGCATCTACAGGTAATATCCATTCGCCATTGGCTTTGCGGATAGCATGATTGCGTGCGGCGCTAACCCCTGCATTTTGTTGTCGATGAATGTGTATTTCGGGATGGTCCTTAGCAATAATTTGTGCTTGTGCAAAACTATCATCGGTGCTACCATCATCTACCACTATCACTTCCAAGGGACGATAGGTAGATAGGATGATGCTATTCAAAGTCTCGCCTATGTATGGCGCAGCATTGTAGAGGGGCACTATGACGGAAACAAGTGGTTTCATATTTTGTCTCGGCGTTGTGTTATTTTGCGCCAATAATATAGTAGCGGATTGGTGTATTTAAGTTGTTTCCAAGGACGACTTGAGTGGGGTTTGTGTATGACGGGGTTGCTGATTTGCAGTATGTTGTCAAATCCTAATTTCTGTGATATGTGACTAATGTGCACATCGTACCAATTTTTGTTAGGATTAAGTTGTTCAAAATCATATGCATGTAATAAGGTATTGGTCAGCAATGTGCAGCAGAAAGAGAATCGCTTATTGGATATCCCATCCGTTTGTAAGTGCTTTGCATATTCGTACGGAAAGTTAATATTTCCATTTGCGTCAGTAGTGACTGCAGCAATCATACCGACTCGCTTGCAGACTCTACTGGTCAATGTGTTAATAGTCTGTTCTGAGATAATAACATCGCTCTCTATGATGATAAGGTGTGCCCCTTCTTTCATGCATTCTTTTTGTGCGTTAATCAGAACCCATCGGTAGTTGGGGGATGGATGGTCTGTATGGTCGCTTATGTGTATAACTTTAATCCCTAACTCTCTTTGTAAAGCGTCAAGATGGGCGGCATTTGCAGGGGTGGAATAATCGTCATATACAGTCAGTGTATACCCACTATGCACAATGGCGCGTATAGCTTGCTCTGCCGTCTCGATAGAGTCTTTAACAGGCATGATGATATGTGCATTGGTGATTATTTCCATGAAGTGATTATACCTTGCTTACTGATGGTTATTTGTGCTCCAAAATTATTTCCCCATTGTGAACCGAAGTCAGCTGCTAAACGCAAACCGAAATCCAAACCCCATGCTTGGTCAACATGTTTTTTAACCTCTAACATAAGGGCTGTGTTATCGCTCAGCATATCGCTATTAAAGTTGTCATTTCCGTAGTTACGCGCATAACTTGCTTTGAGACGGTATTGAAAACCGTAAATATCTCCTCGCATGCCCAAATGGTGTACGCGCACGCGACTATTGAGTGTATGGGGAGTTCCGTCAGTATTATATAAAGGGGAGGTGAGGAATGGATTTCCCATGCTGCGATACCAATAGTTCCATCCATTCTTGAATATGCTATTCTGATAATATTGGTCATTTCCGGCATAACATAATCCATCTCTGTCGTGCCATGGACCTGATTGGTCGGTTGTATTTAGAAATTCGTATGTAAATCCTTGTATAAAAGGCCATTTGGTCTGTTTTACGCTTATTCCCCATAGTCCGTCGCATAAGTTCTGACCATTACCGATGAGTGCGAAATTATCTTCAAAGAAATTCTGCCAATAGGCATTTACTTCCCATTGATTTCCCTTTGCAGTGAGCATCAACTGCTGACTTCCCACATGATTGCCCTGTGCATTATTTTGGTCGTTTTTCATTACTCCGCCAGCTTTTGCTGTGAGTACATTCATGAAATCATTCCATCCGCTTCCTATATCGCCATGAACGGGACTGATTCCGCCCCATTGCGCGGCATGGTGAAACTCATAACTGATATTGATAGGCCATTTCCCACCTACTCGTACAGCCGCCCATTTATGATGCAAGAAACTGCCGCGCATATACACATTATCTACCATCCAAGCATGGGTGAGTCCGCCTTTGATCTCTAAATAACCATAGCATCCAGGAAATGGTGTGTATTTATCAATACCGATTGTGATGCGTGGTAATGGTTGACTATTGCTAGAAAAAATCATACTACCCATACTTAAAATGCTGTCTTGTGTTTCGTATAGCATGGGTTTGATACCAGCGGTGATATCAAAGATGAATAGCCGCACATGTGCGTATGCGAGATTGAAATAACCAGTCCCTATTTTCTGTTGTATTTCGAGTGGGCTATTGGTTATTGGTGATTGCAGTCGCCCGCTTATTTGCAATCCAAAGTCATAGTCAAACCATCGCGAATGGTTTGTATTGGTTTTGAATATACCTGCAGATAAATTGCCGCTAAAAGGATTGGCGCTAATATCACCATTTTGGTTGCTCTGCATCCAGAACGGCGCGTATTGCCCAGTAGAAGCTACACCAAATATACCTACAAAATAAGTAAGGCTATCACCATAAGTGGTATCCGTTTGTATGTTTGTAGGCCACCATTCCCAACTCAATTCGCGTGCGTTTATCATGCAAGCGAAAGTCAATAATATGATGATTAGTTTATTCCGCAAAATAGTATAGTTGGTCGTTTATTTCCAAATCTTCGTTTTCTCCTAAACCTAAATAGATTGTATTGTCAATAGTGAAACAGTTGTGGTTCATTAGTTTTTTTGGCATAATAGCAATGTATTGCCATGTATCGTCATTAGGTTCGTAGCGCAATATATCTTGTAGCACATTGCCATGTGTGTTCATTCCTCCATAATGCATACCGCCGCATAGATAGATATACTTACTACTTGCTGTGCTTGCAGCGATTGTTCTTGTCTTCCCAGGAACGGCTGCACGCTCTACCCAATAGCCTTCAGGCATAAATTCTGCCCACCAGTTTAAACTTTGTTTGTAGTATCCTGTACCCATGAAATGTCTTCCTGCACAGGTACATCCAGTGCCACCGAATGAACGAGTAGGGTAGCCATGAAAACTAACATTCACATCTATAGAATCCCATTGGTTTTGAGCAATATTATAGCGGAACATATCTCGTCTATAATTCCAGCAGAAGCCATAACCAACATATAATTCTCCATCGCCCACAAAACTTGTAGCGCAATCGGTGTATAGGTTGGGATAGTCTGCTAATCGTTTCCACTCTTGTGTGGTGGGTGTGTATTCCCACCAATCACATAGGTAGGAGGTATCTCGGCTGTATTTCCCGCAAAAACCAAGTCCAATATACACTTTATCTCCTTGCACGCATGCAGTAGCGTTCACGCGTGGCGTAAGAGGTGTAGCACCTAAATGTGTCCAACTATCGTCTTGTGGATTGTAACACCACAAGTCGTTGTGGTACTTTTCAGACTGGTCTCTGCCTGCAAAGAAATATGCTTGTCCATCGTACACAAAGCATGTAGCGCAAGCTCGTCCGCCTTCTGGCATTGGTGCGCAGGAGTGGATAGTGATATCCATCTCAGGAGTCTGTTGACAGCTGACGAATAGCACGAATGCGAATAGGAATAATATGTATTTTTTATTCTTCAACTCTTGTCTTGCGTTTTAATTCAAAATCACGGCCTAAATAGTTCTGTCTCACAACAGGGTTCGCAGCCAATTCTTCAGGCGTACCATGGAAGAGTATCTTTCCTTCAAAGAGTAAGTAGGCACGATCGGTAATCATCAGCGTCTCGTCCACATTGTGGTCGGTGATGAGAATACCGATGTTCTTGTCTTTGAGTCGCCAAACAACATCTTGTATCTCTTGTACCGCAATAGGATCCACACCCGCGAATGGTTCGTCAAGCATCACGAACTTGGGTTCAATAGCTAAGCAGCGTGCTATCTCTGTACGGCGGCGCTCACCACCACTCAGTCGGTCACCAAGGTTGTGGCGTACATGGGCAAGGTTAAATTCCTTGATGAGTTGCTCTAATTTCTGCGCTTGATATTCCTTGCTAAAATCGGTCAACTCTAATACAGAGCGGATATTATCTTCCACTGTCATCTTACGAAAAACGCTTGCCTCTTGTGGCAGATAACCGATACCCAACTTCGCGCGCTTGTACATAGGGAACGAAGTAATATCTTGCTCATTGAGGAATATCTTTCCATTATTGGCGGCAACCAAACCTGTAGTCATGTAGAATGTGGTTGTCTTACCCGCTCCGTTAGGACCAAGCAAACCCACAATCTCTCCTTGCTCCAACTCAATAGAGACATCATTCACTACAGTTCGCTTACCGTATTTCTTTATCAAATGTTCTGTCCGTAAAGTATCCATAAGACCTAATTAATTTCTATTTCCACAGGGCAATGGTCGCTGTGCACCACTTCTGGCATTATTTTAGCGTTTATCAATCGAGGGCGTAAACTCTCAGTTACCCAATGATAATCAATACGCCAACCCACATTGCGTGCGCGAGAGCCCATACGGAAACTCCACCAACTATATTTCTCGCCACTTTGGTCAAAGACGCGGAAAGTGTCAATCATGCCGCTTGCTTCCCAGCGGTCCAACCATTCGCGCTCTTCTGGCAAGAAACCCGATACGCCTTTTTGACGCTCTGGATGATTGATGTCAATAGGGTGGTGCGCTATATTATAATCGCCGCAGATAATGAGGTTTGGGCGTTCTTTGACTAACTCGTTCTTCCAATTCAGGAAATCCTCCAAGAAATCCATCTTGTACTCGTATTTAGGACCTTCTGCTTCACCGGAAGGAATATACACGCACACCACGGTTAGGTCTCCAAAATCTGCGCGGATAACTCGTCCTTGGCAGTCGTACTTATGGTTGTCCATACCGATAACCACTTTGTCCGGTTCAATGCGAGTGAAGATGCAAACGCCCGAGTAACCTTTCTTTTCTGCCGAGTGGATATAACTGCGGTAACCTAATTCCTGCATAGCCATCACATCTATCTGCTCAGGTTGTGCTTTGCTTTCCTGAATGCAGAATACATCGGGCAACTCTGTGCCCAACCAATCCAATAGACCTTTGCTGATAGCTGAGCGAATGCCATTGAGGTTGTAACTGATTATTCTCATGTTTTATTGTATTTGTATGCCTAAGGCATTATATCGTTTACCATTACGAATGATAACGATTTGTCCATTTTCGATTATTTTTATGCCTTGTGTATGATCGGTTTGTATATTCTCTACTCCTGTTCTGTCTGCTCCGCGGTAGCAGAAAGTGATAGCACCGCCTTGCTCTATCTGTATGTCGGTCACTTCGTGATTTGCAAAACTGCGCCAATAGGTAGCTCCCGCAGGGAACGCATCAGATGCACGACCATAGGAAGCATTGTTGGTTTTGGCTTCAATAAGGTCCACACCCATGGCATTAGGGTCGTTGTTTACAGTGTTGTAATCCCATGTGTTACTGCTATAGCGAATATGAGTAATGAGTAATCCTTTGCCAGGTAAGTACTTGTCCCAACCTGTTTGTGTGCGGCATTCAAGCAGATAGAAATCAGTAGGGTTTGGGTCGTGCCCCACCAAATTGTGCGAATCCCCTTCGCAAAGCAGTAATGCTTCTCCGTTCTGAAAATTCAAAGGATTAAGCCATACACATTCAGGTTTGGTAAGCACCCGTGGTGTGAGCCACCCCATAAAGAATCGCTCATAGGCAGAGTAAGCGGGAGGAGTATTGCCTTCGTTATTATAGGTTCCGTAATCTAATAAATCCCATTCGTACAAAGTGTGGTGTGTGCCATTGTCGGTTGGGTAGAGGTCTGGCAAACCAAGCACATGACTAAACTCGTGGCAGAAAGTACCAATGCCGTCATACACTTTACTTGCATAATTGATTTCGTTTCCACAAGCATAGCGGTCAATCTGTTTGCCGTCAATAGAGAATCGAATATTGGCATAGGTCAGGTTCCATTGATGCGGCCAAACAGTATTCTCGTCACCTCCATCCGCTTCGCCATTCCCTGCGTAGATGACATATACGAAATCTACATAACCATCTTTATCATTGTCGTATTGTGTGAAATCAATTCCATATTGCTCGTCCGCTAATTGGCAAGCTTCTTTGATCATATCCGTAGGGCGTTTGTCATTTCCCCAACGGTCATTCTCACCATAATAACTGATGTTGTTGCTGAGTGTGACAGGACCAATAACATCGAATGTAGGATTATACTGTCCATAACTCTGATCGTAGAAATATTTCCGCGCACTACCGCTTGAGGAAATAGTGTATTGCCTTTTGTTATAGGTAAATGAATAATTGCGTGTAAAATGCTCTCCATTGAGCATATTATTAATGGTGTCGCGAGGTGTGACGAACGCTTGGTCTGCAAAATTGACCAAAATGAGCAATCCTCTTGGAGCAATGTTAGGTGCGTTGTTTGCTGTTTGCTGCTGAGCAATACGGCGTGCCTTACGCGCCAAACCCATCTCCATACGATCGCTTCTCTGCTCCGCAGTGAGTGGAGTAAGGCTTTGTTCATCCAACCATTGACCATTTATATCTGTCATATAATGGAAATGCTCGTCACCATGTAAGTAAATGGTTTGCTCTGTACCATCAACTGCAGTGCGGATAATAGGCCCACGATAAGCAGGTTTGCAAAAGCATGTGATGGAAATGCTCGTGATACTTATTATCAATAGTAGCCGTCTCATTTGCGAACCTCCTTACGAATACCATGTTTGTCCAACCAGCGCTTCTCGCATTTGCTACGCTCTTCTTCGTTATGCGCTTTGCGGCATGTGGGGCGAATAGTGCCCTTACAGTTTTGCTTTACATACACAAGCCAACCGCACTTGTTCTCTTTGATTTGCCATCCATCTTCGGTCATCAACCAATGCATACGCTCGTCCCCGCGAAGATAAGTGCGGATAGTGTCACCATTAGGTTGTACGCGCTCAATCATACCTGGGTAGGCTGGCACTTTGGCTGCGCGAGGTGCCTGCGCACTTGCTATTGTAACTATCGTAGCCGCTGCGGCTACCAATAAAAAAAACTTCTTCATATATCTTTGCTCCTTGTTCTTTGTTCTTTGTTCTTTGTTCCTTGTTCCTTGCTCCTTGTTCCTTATTCCTTGCTCCTTGCTCCTTGTTCCTTCTTGATTGTCTTAAATAACTCGCTTGCGAAAACAAAATCGTTGAGTGCTTCATTGTCGCTGTGCATGATCTTATCTTTGCTTCCTTGCCACTCTTTTTTGCCATTCTTGAGAAATAAGATATTATCGCCAATCTCCATAATGGAGTTCATGTCGTGGCTATTCACTACGGTACAAATATGGTACTCGCGTGTAATATCTTGTATCAGCGCGTCAATAACAAGACTCGTCTTAGGATCTAATCCTGAGTTGGGTTCGTCGCAGAAGAGGTATTTCGGCTCCAATACAATAGCGCGGGCGATAGCCACACGCTTTTGCTGTCCTCCGCTTATCTCGCTTGGCATGGAATGCCATACATGCTCGGGCATCTCTACGCGTCGCAGGCAGAACTCAGCGCGTGTCCGCATCTCTTCTTTGCTTAACTGACTGAACATCTCCAAAGGAAAGAGTACATTCTCTATGACATTCATTGAATCAAAGAGTGCGGCACCTTGAAATAATACGCCCACTTCGCGGTGCAACGCGCGAATCTCTTTTTCCGTCATCTGCGCTATATCCCTGCCATCATAGAGTATCTGACCTTCGTCCACTGAATGCAAACCAATAAGGCTTTTCAGTAAGACAGTTTTTCCGCTACCAGACTGACCAATGATCATATTCACTTCTCCGTCGTGTAAGGTGGCGTTCACATGGTCTAATACCGTATTACTGTCAAAACGCTTTACTATGTTTGTGATTTCTATCATAACAGCAATTTGGATAAAATAAGGTCAAGAAATAATATCATTATATTGCTGTTCACTACAGCGTTGGTACTCGCACGCCCCACTTCCAAGGCTCCGCCTTTAACAAAATACCCATAATAACTACTCATGCTCGTTATCACAAATGCAAAAACAAGCGCTTTGATAATAGCGTACCATACAAAATATGGATTGAAAGCATACTGCACGCCTATCAAATAATCATGGATAGTGATGATATCTGTGAAAGCACCTACGGCCCAACCTCCTATCAACCCCGCTGCGGTAGAGATAACAAAGAGGAATGGAACCATCGTCATAAAAGCTAATATCTTAGGCAGAATGAGATAGTTCGCACTATTCACACCCATAATCTCCATCGCATCTATCTGCTCCGTGATACGCATAGTGCCTATCTCTGACGCAATATTACTACCCACTTTGCCTGCCAATATAAGGCATAAAATGGTACTCGAGAACTCCAATAAAAGCGTGTCGCGAGTCAGCAGACCTACGATATAAGTCGGCAAAAAAGGATTCTCTGTATTCGTCTTGGCTTGAATGGTCAAGATAGCACCGATAAAAACGGAGATGATGAGCACAATAGGCAACGATTGTAATCCTTGCTTCTCCAATTCGCGACTGTACTGCCGCCAAAACATACGCCACCTATCGGGCTTGCGGAGCACTTTGCCCATCAAGAGCATATATTCCCCTATGTGTTGCAAAATACGCATACGCATCCTAATCTATAATCGGCTGCAAAGGTAGTGATTTTTTTGCATATATGCAAATTTCGTGCTAAAAAAAACGACCCGCAGTCTTGCGAGTCGTTTCTATTTAAATAATCGCTTGTGTGTGCTCTTACTTCACTACAGCGCCTTGTGCATTATAAACAACACCATTCTTCTCAATCAATAACTGACCATTGTGGAAGAACTTAACACTCTTAGCAGCAGCGTTGATGTCGTCCAAACCAACAGTTGGATCTTCTGGTACAACAGGAGACTCTGGAAGAACAACAGCTGCAATAGCTTCGTCAATCATAATTTGCTTAACCACAACGGTTTTTGCGCTTGTGGTGCTGAGCAGAACATAAGTGTCTTCGGTAGCAGTATAGGTAAGAGGAGTAGCCAATAACTCAGCAGTCATTGTTTGAACTGCGCCATTGATGCTGATATTTACATCACCACCTACATTACCGAATTTCACATTGATAGTGCTACCTGCCTTAAGCCAGCAACCCATAGTAGCGGCTGCATTCTTTAGCTTCAAACCAAGGTATGGTTCGTTGCGACCAGTCTTAGCATCATTCAAACTATCCAAAGCGTCAATATTCTCAAAATCAATCTTAGCTGCAGCAAGAGCGGCTTTGATATCATACGCCATGCCGTTGTCTAAAACGAGTTGCTCAATATTGATAGATTTACCATACTCTTTCACTAATGTAGCAGAGTAATTAATTGCCACATTTTGAGTGAGAGTATCAATCGTTAAACTGATATTTGTGCTTGCAGCAGCAACCTCTACTGCGCTCGTGTAAGAAATAGTAACTTCTGCATTCAATTTACCATCTTCTGCCACTACTACAGAAGTAGGACTAACAGTCATTCCTTCTACGGTAGGTACAACCAAGTTATAGGTACCTGCAGTGAGGTTCTTACCGCTGAAAGTAACGGTCTCAGAAACGCTTGGATTAACGGCTGTAATGTTCAAATCAACGCTCTCTGTGCTAACTTTTAATACTGGCTCGGTAGAAGGAGCACCAGCCCATACGCGAATACCTAATACATTGATAGTCTTGTTCTTACCCATATTAGATTGAGTGGCACCATTGAGGATTGCCTTCTTCAATTGACGAGTAAGGATAACTGCGTAAACATTCTGTCCAGTGAAAGAAATCTTTTGCCATGTTGCACCTTCAATAGACTTAGTACCAGTATATTCCTCGGTCATGCCTATAAAATCTATATTTTGGTTTAATGCGTTCTCTGCTTCCAACCAAGCTCCCCACGCAATATTGCAAGGATCAGCACCGTTAGGCGCAAAATATACTTCGATAGAATCTATAGGAGCAGTTGCTTTAACGCCTAAATAGTTAGAAGGATTGGTCATGTCGCAACCTCCACCTAACGCGAGATATTGAACGCCACTGAAATTGCCTTTCCACTCTGTGAATGGGCTAAATAGAGTGATACCATTGTGGTCTGCCATTACTGTTGCAAAATCATCTGCACCCCAATTGAATGACTCATAAGTTGGATCTGTTGCCATCATGCTGCTTGCTGCAACAATAGCAACGAAAAGTGTAAAAAGTTTTTTCATACCTTAAGTGAATTTAATGATTGGTAAAATACGATTTGTAAAAAATAGTTTGCAAATTCGACTACAAAGATACGCTTTTAAATGCGCATACGCAAATTTTCGAGTGAAATAAATGTATTTTTACACAAAAAGTGTCAATTTTTTGCTTATTTAAATATCCAAAAAATATGGAAAAGAACGCGCGCGTTTGCATAAGTAAAAAAAAAGTACTACCTTTGTGCCCGATTTAAATAATTATCATATGAGAAGGAAAATAGTTTACACATTGTTGCTGATTATACTTGCAGTAGCAGCAAAGGCACAACAGAAATACGAGTTGACATATCAGGGATTCCCATATGCCAAGACAACATGCGCCATCCCAAGCTATGTAGCAGGACAAGAAATCCAACTATCTTTGAGCAAACCTACCAATACAGAAAAAACTTTCTTATATTGGCAATATAATGGAGCGAACTACATGCCTGGAGCAACTTTTATTATGCCTGCGCAAGATGTGGAACTTATCCCTGTTTACGAAGGAGATGCTACAGCTGCGGAGAATATAGAAATACACACTTCAGCCAATAAGATGATACGCAATGGGCAACTGCTCATTATCCATAATGGCAAAACCTATAACACTACTGGACAACAAATACAATAAACGACGGACTATGAAAAAGATAATCGCTTCTATATTTATCCTTGCTATCGCTGTGATAACCCACGCCGTACCTGCAAAAAGAGGATGGACTACTTATACCCAGCCGGATGGAACAACTATTGAAATACAAACTTTAGGCGATGAGTTCTATCATTATACAATCAATCGCGACGGAAACGAAGTGCGCCTCAATACCAATGGATTCTACGAAACAATAGGTCTCGCACCACAACCACAGCAAGCACAAGCACGCAGAACCGTTGCGAAACAAAGACGACAACCCGCTGCGTTTGGTACAACCCCTAATCTTGCACCAAAAGGAGTCGTCATCCTCGCCAATTTTGCAGATACACAAATGAATGCAGCAAATACGCTTGCAGTCTTTGATGAGTTATGTAACTCTACTAATTGTACTGTCAATAAATACAAAAATATCAATTACCCATCTGCTGCGCAGTATTTTGCAGACCAGTCTAACGGCGCCTATCGTCCTCAGTTTGATATCTTTGGTCCTGTCACTCTCTCTAAGAAATATGCGCATTACGGTAGAGATTTATATGGATATGGCGAAGGAATGGACTCGTTAGCAGCCGACGCAGTGGTCGAAGCATGCAAACTGGCTAATGAACAATTCCCACAATTGAATTTCGCAGATTATGATACAGATAAGGACGGATATGTGGATTTTGTATATGTAATCTATGCGGGAAAAGGACAAGCGGATGGAGGAGATGCAAATACCATCTGGCCACATAACTGGGATATCTATTCTGCCAAATATTACGGAAACTGCACCTATCCACAAGCAGAATGGAAAGTAGATGGCAAAACACTAAATACCTATGCTATGTCCGCTGAATTAGAGGGAGCAGGCACACTTGGAGGTATAGGTACACTCTGCCATGAGTTCGGACATGTGATGGGCCTGCCAGACCTCTACGACACCGATTATAGTACTAATTATGAAGATTTCTTAACGCCCAATGAATGGGATATCATGGATGGAGGCGCTTATAACGGTGGAGGGCACTGTCCGCCTAACTATAATGTATGGGCGAAATACTTCTTTGGATGGGTCAAACCCGTTAATCTGCAGAAAACGCCACAGAATATAACGCTTATTGCGAATGGCGAAACCAACTACAATGCCTATTATCTCAATTCACTTGGAGCAGATATGACTGCCACAACAGGCGGATGGTGCTATTATTTGGAAAACCGTCAGCTAAAAGGATGGGATAAGTTCCTTCCTGCCCATGGAATGGTTATTTGGCAAGTTAATTATAATAAGACAGCATGGGCAAACAATGTGCCGAATAATACCTCTACTACTGATTCACCATTGTTTACCATCATTTGCTCGTCGGGTAAGTATATAGGCAATAATAATGGCAAAGGCAATGTGTTCGGAGGAAGCAGTTCGGTCACTTCATGGAAAGGATTTCCGGAACAACCATTGCTCAATATCAAGGAAACCAATGGCATTATCACAGCCACCTATATAGCGGAACCGATTATCGTCACTTGGATGGTGGATGGAGTAGTTCTAGAGACGAAAGAATATGCGCCTGACGGCTCACAAGACTTAGTGCTCCCTACTGCAACAGTCACACCTTGCGAAACAACAACATTCGTCGGTTGGACTACTGAAGCCAACTGGGCAGACCCATTCATTCTACCAACGGACTTATTTACTACACCCAATGGCAAAGTAACGAAGAGCATTACATACCATGCACTCTTCCAATAATAGACTAATAATGAGCAAAAAACGCTATTATATATCACTCATCTGCCTACTAATGCTTTGCACCACTATATATGGTGTAGAGATAGTAACCACTACGCATGTGTTTGACGAAATGTATAAGAAGGGGCAGATGAATGTTACAAATCAAAACACATTAGCCACAACTGAAACGCTCACATACACTTGCGCGAATGGCGCAAAGTTTTATGCAGACCCAGATAAAACTAATGGAAAGATTTCTATTTTTATGGATAAATCAGGTGCGACAGTTACCACCACGCAAATTGATAATCTAAAAGAAATAGATATTTATCATTATCCACAAGAAAATTTATCATCAAAAATAGTCGTTTCTATTTCTACAGATGGAGAAAATTGGGAAAAACTACAACTGAAAAATCAGGTATCCGTTTATGTGCGCGCAACGATGCCTGCTACGGGTGATTATTATGTGCGGATAGAGCGTGATGGTAAAGACTTCTATATCCATCAAATAGAATACACCACAGAGAAATGTGCTTGTTTTCCATATATAAAACCAGAATAAATGCGAATAGCAAATGATATATTGATTCCAGAGTTGGCGCGCTTATTAAAAGAAGAAAAAGAAGTGCGTTTTACTCCCTCGGGGAATAGCATGCGCCCATTTATAGAAGGAGAGAAAGATAGTGTGGTGCTATCACCTCTAAATAATCCTCCTCGTAAAGGCGATATTCTGCTCGCAAGAGTACAAATAGCGGATAGAAAGACCTTCGTCTTGCATCGTGTACTGCGAGTGGAAAAATACGAACAGGAAACGATATTCGTTCTGCAAGGTGATGGTAATCTGCAAGGAGAAGAGCGATGTACAATAGATGAAATAATAGGTATCGTCAAGCATGTTGAATATCCGTCGGGAAGAAAAAAAATGCATACTTCTGCATGCTTGTGGCAATGCTTATTACCCATCCGCACTTATCTCCTAAAAATATACCGCCACACCTGGCTCAAATGGTGTTATTAATAAGGAATAATATATAAATCACTACTGTCCACTGAAAAAATATCCATATTAATATCTAGTCATACTATCTATACTAGTTTATCTAGTCGGGCTAGTTAATCTAAAAATCTAGTTTATCTAGCGATACTAGTAATGCTAGAAAAATCGTACATCGTAAATGGTAAATGGTACATCGAGTTTTTGGTTAACTAATAAAAAAATGTTTTTTATATTTTTATCCTATTTTTAATATTTTTGTCTCAAAATTAAAATATATAATGGCTACTGATATTATGAAAACAGTTCAAGGATTTAAATTACGCAAGTTAGGAAACGAGTATATCTTAGTGGGTGAGTCGCTCGAACTCATCAATTTCAATAAGATGATCACGCTCAACGAGACAGCCGCTTTCTTATGGCAAGAAGCCGAGAAAGGGGAGTTTTCTGTCGCTTCTTTAACCGAAGCTTTATTGGCTGAATACGAGGTCTCTGCTGAGCAAGCGCAAGCAGATGTAGAATCCACGGTCAACCAATGGCTCCAAGCCGAGGTAATTTCCGAATAATCAGCCAATTAAGAATCTGTAAATCTCACAATACTTCCTGCACGGAATGTGAATAAGAACCGATCTTCGCCCTTCTAATCTTTAGTTGTTCTTTAGTTGTTATTTGGTTGTTATTTGGTTCTTATTTAGTTTTTTACGGTACCATCACGGTACCATCACGGTACCATATAGGACTGTCACTGGTTGGTTTGTAGTTTGTCATTTATTGCTCTTTGCTCTTTATTTATTTGTATGTCCATTATGCTGGATTGTATCCAGCTATACTAGTTCTACTAGTTTATCTAGTTGGGCTAGTTTCTCTATACTATCTAGTTCGGCTAGTTCGGCTAGTTAGGCTAGAAATCTAAAAATCTATATATCTATCACCAGTAATAGCATTGCCGTTTTTGAAGCGTGAAGGAGTGCGACGGAACGCACTCCGAGTGCAGCGCCCGACAAGTCCCCACTTGGAGGATAAGCGCAAACATAGAATGGCGCGACCCTTGCGGTCACGCAGCCGCATGGCTACAGGGTAGTGACATACAGGGTAGGAACGACCGCCTATTGTGTTCTGCTGTTGTATATAAAGGATCATTGGATGATAATAAAAAGCAACTGCGTAGAAAATTTTATCTCTGTTTATCGCCGCTGGTCGCATGTTTTTGTCCTTTTTGTTAGCGAAGCGTGTTTTTGTGAGCAGCCCATCGTGCCCGTTATGGGTCACGATTAAGCGAAAAGAGAATATTAGCGGGCTGCAAGCTCGCTTGCGAGCCGATAATAGGTGATTTACGCTCAAGGCCGCGTAGGCCAATAGCCATGCGGACGATAGGCTGCGAGTTTTTGATTAAATAGATTTCGCTACATCCAAAAATGCACCATTGCGACCAGAGGGATTTATTTAGGTTTATTTACCTAAAAAAATGTTTTCTCTATTTTCATTTTGTTTTCTTTATTTTTGTTTCTCAATCATTCAACCACTAATTCCCACACGATTATCTAGGTTTTTTCATTCCAATCACGATAGCATAACGGGACCATGTCCTAAGATGACTATAAGATGAGGTAAAGAAAATCACTACTGTCCCATTAAAAAAGAGTGCGCTATTTTATCTACTTAGGCTAGTCATACTAGTTGGGCTAGTTTATCTCACTAATCATTCACCATAAAACAGCAATCCGCGGCAGAGCCACGGATTGTTGTTTGTCATAAGTGGGTGGTGGACACAAAGATGCAAGTTAGTGTACCCCTAAAAGCCAATCAATTACATTTACCCTTTGAATACCATTGATATTGGTTGTATCGTAATCTAAAGTTAGTAGATATTTAGGGTAAGAATCACGGATTTTAGTTAATGACGAGATTTCCCTATTTAGTGTTTTTTCGTCATTAGCAGTATAAGCAACCTGATAATAAGTGCGTGTACCATCGTGATGCTGTACTACAAAATCTACCTCTCCATTGACACTTTGGCCTACATAAATTGTTCCTCCCCGACGCAATAGTTCAAAATAAACAACATTCTCAAGTTTGTGTCCCAAATCCGTGGTCGGAAGATTAGTATTTAATATGTTTCTTAATCCTAAATCCACTACATAATACTTGTAATTACTAGCCAGTAAGCGTTTTCCCTTGATATTATACAAACGTACTGGATAAATTAGGTAGGACTCTGTAAAATAACGCAGATATTTTAATATAGTATTGTGTGATAGTGGTTCTTTTGTATTCGCGCGCATAGTATCAGCAATATTATTTGGAGAGACTACACTTCCCACACTATCATAAATAAAGTTTAATACTCGTTGTAATGTATCAAACTTACGTAGATGATAGCGTTGCATAATATCCTTGACCACTACAGTATCGTAGAGTGATTGTAAATATGCGCTTTCCATCTGTGGCGCTGTTTGTGATAATGTGACCGCAGCTGGAAAACAAGAATTATTCATATACTGACGGAATAAATAGCCTCTGTCTTGTACATTAGGGAAAGCCGCCACATATTCAGCAAATGAAAATGGATGAAGATTTATACTTATATATCTTCCTGATAATAATGTGCTCAATTCACTAGAAAGAAGAAATGCATTTGATCCTGTGACATACAAATCTATATCTTTTCTCACATATAAAGCATCTATTAATTTCTCAAAATGCGGCAGCATTTGAACTTCGTCCAAGAATACATATCGCTTCACTTGGGGAGACAGAGTATCCATTATAAAATCATAGCTATCCTCCCATGAGGCAAATCGTGCAGTTTCTCGCTCTTCAAAATTTAGAAAAATTATAGCTTCTGCTTCGACACCTGTAGAGAAAAGATATTGTTTAAACAACTCTAACAATGTCGATTTGCCGCATCTGCGTATTCCAGTGACGACTTTAATTAAATCTTGATCGCGCAATTGTATCAATTGCTCCAAATAAGAATTTCGTTTTATCATATGAATACAATGTTGATTATTCTAATGACGAAGATTGATGTTTTTGCATATTTTCGTCAGTACAGCTGCAAAATTACTACAAACTTTCCAAATATGCAAGTTTTTTTCATAAAAAATTCAACATGCTTGTATAATTGGCGCTTTTTGTGTAAAAAAATTACTATTAATAGCCCCCAAAGCATATAATACAACAAAAGTTACATCCTAATTCCCACCTACATCCTATCCAATAAAACAACAATCCGCGGCAGAGCCACGGATTGTTGTTTGTAATAAGTGAGGGAGGGAAGATTAGTCACCTTCGATTGGTGTCTTGCCACCAACTTCTCCACTAACCATAGCTATTTGACAAATAGCAGTTTCAGGTGCGAACTCAATTAGTTCTGTTTGAGGTTGATTATAGTTCTTTTTCATAATGTTATATTACTTTACTAATTTACCTTGTGCGTCATACATCTTTTCTCCGCGGAGGATATAGAGTTGACCATCAATAATCATCTTAACTGGTTGAGCTGAAGCATCTACACTCTCCATGCCAGTAGCCACTTGTGGCGCTTGTCCGATAGCCACGCGGCGACGACCAGGAACTGGAGTTGGCTCATTTTTATCTACATCACCAAGTTTGATATATGCTTTATTGGCGCCCACAGACACTCCAGTACCAACCACCTTCTTAATTTTGTTGTCTTTCATAATGTAGTTAGTACCATCTTCATCTAATGGCTTTGACTCAAAAGAACCAACCAAGCCGTTAACTGTAAGAGCTACATCAGAAGTTGTTTTATCATAGAAAACATAGAGTGTATCTGCACCTTCGTTAGGCAAGAAGATATATGGATTACCAGCTACCATTGTAGCATCGGCTTCATCCATGTACAACAGACCTTGAGCTTCGTTGTAGTAAGACAATTCAAAGCGTGATGCACCAATCATCTGACCGCCGTTTTGTAGGCAGATTGTTCCGTAAAATCCTGGGCGAACTTCGCGTTTGTAGTCAGGTTTAATTGCTTTCACCAAGCGAACACTTTGACCATAGCGGCCTTTTTCGCCCCAAACAGCACCTGTGCCGATGGTATATTTATCACCACCAAGAGCTTGAATATTGTGGAGGTAAGAAACATCTTTGGTAGACTCATTGATGGTGCTTGTCCAGTAGTAGCAATAGATATTACCATTATCATAGTGTTTGTAATGTCCACCATTGAGATTCTCTGAATTTGTTTCTTCAACTTGCTCTTTGTTAATCATGTTGCCATAACCACCTGCACGGCGACCAGCAGCAGGCAAGAACACAGCACCTACTGCTTCAAGTTTCTCCCATTGCTCAAGAGTGTAGTTATAGATATTTACTTTAAAGTAATCGTCATATGCAGCCGCCACATTAACATCTGCTGGCATAGTCCATGCGTCTGGGAAGAGCATGATACCTACAATATCTTTTTCACCATTATTTACTTTAGCGATTTGCTTGAGATTTTTAGCGTTTGCACGCGTATTGAGGAGGTATTTCCACTCATCAGCGGAGAGAGTGTACCAATCTTCTTCGTTTACGAGAGTACCCCAATCTACGAAGTCACCATTGTAATCTTCGTTCTTGTTGGATGGATTCACACCAAACTTACCATCTGCACTCCAGCCAAACATATCGATCTTGCCAGTGTAAGTAGGCTTACCTACATTAATATTTTCTTCGCCTACATAATTATATTGCTCAGAAGCGAATGACCATGTATTGGTTCCCACTTCGTATTGGAGGTTACCTGTAGAGAATTGTACAAATTTGCCATTACCTACAGAGAAGATACCTTTTTCTACTGTCTTAACACTTGAGGTATTCAAATTCACATAAACCGGAGCAGTAACGGTTGGCATATCTGAGTAGTTCTTATCACCAGCATTGCCTGTACCAAAATTACGGAACCAATTGTTTTCTGCATTGTACAAGAATGTGCGTGCGCCAA
>CALATT010000016.1 GCA_937891905.1 uncultured Bacteroidales bacterium
CAGAAGAGGAAGGTAAACCTGTAGGTATTGACAAAGAAGATCCTGCATACGAAGAGGCTAAGAAGGCTATGAAAGCAAGTCAAAAAGAGTTCGCTAAGACACTCGCATCTTATGCTGACTGCTATGTAATGGATGCTTTTGGTACCGCACACCGCAAGCACGCTTCTACTGCTGTTATCGCTGATTATTTCGATGCAGAGAATAAGATGCTCGGATTCCTCATGGAGAAAGAGGTAGCTGCTGTGGATGCAGTACTCGGCGACATCAAACGCCCATTCGTGGCTATCATGGGTGGATCTAAAGTATCTTCTAAGATAGGTATCATCGAGAACCTCATAGGTAAAGTAGATAAACTCATCCTCTGCGGTGGTATGACATATACCTTCGCCAAAGCACACGGAGGTGAGATAGGAAACTCTATCGTTGAACTTGACAAATTAGAGGTTGCTCTTGGTGTAGAAGAGTTAGCCAAGAAGAACGGCGTTGAACTCGTACTTGCACACGATGCTATCTGCGGAGATGCATTCAGTAACGATGCTAATCAGAAAGTATGTCCTGCAACTGCTATCCCTGAAGGATGGGAAGGTATGGATGCCGGACCTGAGTCACAAGAGAAATTCGCAGCAGCCATCAAGGGCGCTAAGACAATCCTATGGAATGGACCTGCTGGCGTATTCGAGTTTGATAACTTCTGCGGAGGTAGTCGCACTATCGGTTTGGCTATTGCAGAAGCAACTAAAGAGGGTGCTTTCTCACTCATCGGTGGAGGCGACTCTGTAGCATGCGTCAACAAGTTCGGATTGGCAGATCAAGTATCATATATTTCCACTGGCGGTGGTGCACTCTTAGAGGCAATCGAAGGAAAAGTACTCCCAGGTGTAGCCGCTATCAAAGGATAAAAAGATATTCCATCTGTTTGAATCATATTTAACACTAAACAACACACATTATACAATGGAAATAGTAGGAAAAATTATTACTGTTTTGCCAGAACAAAGCGGCATTGCTAAGAATGGCAACCCATGGAAAGTGCAAGCATATGTCTTAGAAACCACAGAGCAATATCCTCGTAAAGTGCATTTTGAGATTTTTGGCGAAGATCGTATCAAACAAAATCCATGCGCTATTGACCAAATTGTTACTGTTAGTTTTGACATCGAGAGCCGTGAGTTCAATGGTCGTTGGTACACATCCATCCGTGCATGGAAAGTGGTACAAGGTGACACCACACAAGCTGCACAACCAGCCGCAGCTGCTCCAACAGCTCCAGTGGCTCCAGCCGCAGCACCACAACCTGCAATGGAAAGCATCGGAGCAGCTAATGTGCAGCCATTCGACCCAACAGTGAATGACAACACCAGTGATCTGCCATTTTGAAACGAAAAATTAAAATAGCAACACTCATCCTCTTGTTAGCGGGCAGCGCTATCCTATGCGCTGTTCGCTGGCAAGCATGGTTTGGTATCCCAGAAGAACCCCTTTGGACGGGAGAAAAACAAACTTATCAGTTTCATACTTTTGAAGCGGATACTGTGCATGGATTCACCCATACAGAAGATGGGTGGACCAACACATCCACCCCACACTCATTGGATATTCTCATCTTGGGAGATATACATAATAACCTAACCACAACAGACTATAACCAAATTGCCCAACGGCATCCAGAAATAGATATTATCACTCAAGCAGGAGACTGGATGGAAAGAGGGCAAACATACTACTACCAATCATTGCTAAAAGAATGGATACCTTCCGAATTATCCAAACTACCTGTCATTAATTGTCCAGGCAATCACGAATACACAAAAGGTATTCTCAAATCATTACCCAAGGATTGGTACTCATGGTTTCCCCACCCACAGAATGGTACGGTGGACCATAAAGGAAGTATGTATTATATTGACTTCCCACAACTACGATTTATCGTTATTGATACCAATCCTCTCAATCGTATTGTTTATCTCACGCGCACTCTTACATGGGTGCAAAAAGCCATCAACACAGCAGGCAATAAACATGTTGTTGCTATGATGCATCATCCTATTTTCTCTGCCGCTGAAGGACGATTTAATCCTCTCGTATATGCCAGTCTGCGCTATCCATTAGGGCAGGCCGATCTCGTCATCAGCGGTCACGACCATAGTTATATGCGTCATATGCCATTCGTAGTACTTAACTCTGCAGGAAAAAAGAAGACACCTAAGCAATACCGACTCATCACTCCTGAATATCAAGCAGAAGAGGAAGTATATGCTATTTTCTCCATGCCATCCCATCAACCCCCTATCCTACGCACCTATCGTCTAAGCGATGGATATATTATCGATAGTTGTTATGTCCACCATCAACGCCATAGTTCTTTCTCTCCAAGCCCACTCCGATAAGGCGCATATCTTACACGCCTACACGCGCGAACACGGGCGCGTTAATTATATGGTATATGGTGTAGGCAGAAAGAATCCCATTGGGTGCTATAATCCTCTCAGTCTAATACAAATAACCACCAGTGCGTCATCCAAACCTTTGGCAAGCATACGCACCGCTAATCTCACATTCATCCCCACCACTATTCATACCGACCCCTATAAACAAACAATAGTCCTTTTTCTAAGTGAGATCTTATTCCATACACTGTGCCACCCCATGGCCGACGAGGCTATATTTGACTACATACAGCACGCCATATGTCTATTAGATGAACAAACAGACATACAGGATTTTCATTTACAATTCCTAATCCATTTCGCTGCCTTATTAGGTTTCGCCATAGACGAATATACTCACCCTGAATTAGTGAAAAAACCTACCTCTCGACACGAACGACAAGTACAATTACGACAACTCTGTGGATACATGGCAGAATACATTGATAATTGGCACGAACCCCGTTCTTTGGATGTTTTAATGGAGGTTTTTGACTAAAAGAAGACGAATTTACTACTTTTTCTTAAAAAAATTTTGCCATTCAAAAAAAAAGTAGTACCTTTGCAGTCCATTTTGTGTAAACCCGTCCTCGGGAGAGGACATAAATAATATTAGAAACAATGAAACGAACTTTCCAACCATCACAGCGCAAGCGTCGTAACAAACATGGTTTTTTAGAGAGAATGGCTACCGCTAATGGTCGCCGCGTATTGGCTGCTCGTCGCGCTAAAGGTCGCAAGAAATTGACCGTTGCAGACGAAGGACGCCACAAGTATTAATCAAAAGCCAAACGGCCTTCAAGAGCAATAACGCTATAGGGAAAAGAGATATCATCTCCTTTCCCTTGTTTTGCTAATCTTGCACGCGCGAGCCCACATATAGGCACGCACATAATCAAACAAGCATCATATCATATGGAATCAACTCGACAACACAAGATCTCTCGTCTCATACAAAAAGATATGAGCGACATACTTCTAAGATACGCACGCACGCTGCATAGCACACTTATTTCCGTGAGTGAGGTTCGCGTATCTCCAGACCTTAGTATAGCACACATCTATCTTTCCATCTTCCCTCAAAACAAAGTGGCTGAAACGATGGAACTAATAGAGCAGAACACTTCCCATTTTCGTGGGCAACTCGGCACTTTAGAGCGTCATCAGTTGCGTGTCATTCCAGAAATAAAATTCCATCTGGATACCACCATTGACAATATGGAACGCATTGACGAACTTCTCAAACAATAATTGTTCATCCAAACACCATTGTGTATGTCTCGTTCTCTTGAATCGTTTATTGCCTGGCGTTACCTTTTCTCAAAAAAAGGTCATAATGCCATCAATGTCGTTTCAGGCGTGAGTGCTGTAGCCATTGCCGTTGTTACAGCCTGCATGATTTGTGTCTTATCGGTAATGAACGGTTTTGGCGTATTAGTAGAGCAAATGTTCTCTGAGTTCGACCCGCCATTGCTTGTTACCTCCAGCACATCGCATACTTTTCGTACCGATAACGAGCCCATACAATCACTCTTCCACACCGATGCAATAGGTGCTATTTCCAAGCAGGTAGAGCACACAGCCTTAATCCGTTATAAGGACCATCAGGTTCCATGCCGTGTAATAGGTGTTGACTCGCTCTTCACGCACACCGCACATATCGACTCCGTCATCACAGATGGGTTTTATTCTGTTTATGATGGCGCATTTGAACGCGCTGTATTAGGTAGAGGATTAGCTGCGCAGATAGGTATCAACGCGCATTTTACAGGAGCGCTACACCTATACGCTCCCAAACGAGTGGGAAAAATCAACATGCTTCGTCCAGACCAATCCTTGGTACACGAGCATGCTTTCATAGCAGGCACTTTCGCTATCAACCAGGTTGATTACGATGATCAACTCACACTGGTCTCTTTACCTCTATCCCAACGCCTCTTTGGATTTGATGAGCACACGATTACGGCATTGCGTATTCAACCAGCAGCAGGGCACTCTATTGAGGATACCAAACAAAAAATACAATCTATACTCGGCGATGGATACAAAGTGCTTGATCGTTATGAGCAACAGCAGGATTTTTTTAAAATCCTACACATAGAGAAATTGCTCACATTACTTCTATTGATATTCATCTTACTTATCGCAAGTTTTAATATTATTGGTTCACTCAGCATGCTTATTTTAGACAAAAACGAAAGTATTCATATTCTCTCGCATCTTGGTGCCAACCAATCTACTATCCGTCGTATTTTTCTTTGCGAAGGATGGTTGATTTCTGCCTTGGGCGCAGTAGTTGGTATTATCATTGGAGTTCTCTTATGTTTAGGACAGCAGTATTTCGGTTGGATCAAATTAGGAGACGGAAGCAATTATGTTATTTCTGCCTACCCTGTAATGGTGCAAGCATCGGATGTACTTCTCGTGACAGCCATAGTAGGCGCATTAGGATTGATTGCTGCTTGGTTTCCCACACATTCCATCAAAATAAGTAGCGCCAATAAGACATGCATGCTATTAGTTGCCGCTATAGCTATTACCAGTTGTACACCACATTATTCAGGAGACAAGAAAGGTGGATTGCCTTCCGAATACACCATAGCATACCAAGAGATTCATGGAGCCTGTTATGATTCCATCCCATATCCAGTTGTATCCCTCGATCTCTATTCCGAAGGTTTGGAATTAGACCAAAACCATCGTATGCAAGGCACGGGATATAATTTATACATTTCCGATATATTCCTTCCTTTGCAGGAAGACACAAACACCTTACGCATTCTTCCCGGCACTTACCATAGTGATACCACGGCTCTCCCTTTCAGTTTCTTGCCAGGCAAAGATTGGGAAGGGACACCTTCGGGCATATACCTACTTCGCGTAGATAATAGCGCATTACAATCCATACAAGTGATTGACTCAGGCACTATCGTTGTACGAGACACCACCAATAATCTCATAGACCTACAATTCACTTTGTACTACAAAAATCAGTACGGATATAAGGCCACATACACCACCCATTTCCAAGGCGACCTCATCCCATGGCAAAAATAAGCAAGGATAAAGATTTATTCCGCGAATACCGCACCTACCTTCGGTTGGAGCGCAATTATTCGTCTAATACCATTGAGAGTTATGAAATGGATTTAGACAAGTTGCGTTCATATGCAGAGCAACACCATTTGGATATCGTCCACACCACATATGAGCAGTTGCAAGCCTTCCTATTCGAAACCTTCAAGTCTTGCACCTCACCCGCTACACAAGCGCGCGTATTAGCCGGCATTCATGCTTGGTACCGTTTTTTGCTATACAAAGACTATATAGACCAAGACCCCTCCGAATTATTAGAAGGACCACGCAAAGAAAAGCATCTCCCCACCATCCTCTCCATAGATGAGATCAATCGTATAATAGGCGCTATTGACCTCTCGTCCAATGAAGGCCACCGCAATAGAGCCATCATAGAAATGCTATATGGAAGTGGACTGCGAGTAAGCGAACTTGTCAATCTCAAACAAAGCAATATATTTCTTGACGAGCATTATATGCTCATTGAGGGAAAAGGCAATAAGCAACGCCTTGTTCCCCTCTCGCCTGTAGCAGAAGAGTGGTACCTCTACTGGTTACAAGAACGATCCCATTGGCCTATCAAACCCGAGGGCAGAGACATCGCCTTTGTCAATCGATATGGCAGACCACTCACGCGAGCTATGGTCTTCACCATCATCAAGCGCTTATGCCTCATTGCGGGAATAAAGAAGACGGTTTCGCCACACACGCTTCGTCATTCATTCGCCACTCACCTCCTACAGAATGGCGCTGACTTGCGTATTATACAGCAATTGCTTGGCCATGAAGACCTGGCTACAACCGAGATATACACCCATTTGGATTTGAATGACCTGCAAAAAACCATTCTGCAATTTCACCCAGCTAATCAAAAATAACGCACCATCAAACAGTTATATAGATATATTATCTTGTGCCTCTTTGTACTACAAACTATCACTATAGTAGCCACAGAGACGATCATCATTGGAGATATCACCAATGAAACAACTGGTGAACCCATACCGAATGTAAACATTCATTTCCGTGGAACCAAAATAGGCACCACTTCCGACCCCTCTGGTGCGTATATTCTTCGCGTGGATCTTCATAAGAAGATGCAACTCGTTTTCTCCGCCGTGGGATACCACACACAACGATTTGACATTGAGCCAGGCTCCATGGCTGGATTGCATGTCACATTAAAAGAAAAAACAGCCATGCTTACAGAGGTGGTGGCCACTCCTGGTAAGAATCCTGCTATTGATTTGCTCAAGAAAGTACGAGCAAATAGAATCCACAACGATCGCACGCTATTATCTAATAAGCAGATTGTTCGTAGAAATCAAACATTATATGTTTCACATATACAACCACGCCACCTACGCCGCGCATTATGGAGTAGTTTGCAAGCAGGCATGATCATGCAGGAAGACTCATCATACATCATGCCTCTCTACAAAGAAACACAATCATTCCAATTGGCTGGCAAAGAGATCATTCCTGCGAATGATAAACAAACACAAGCTATCATACTCACCTCAACCGATTATTCTTTCTTATTAAACACAGAAGGAAACATCAATTTTTACCAAAGTTCAATACCACTTTTAGGTCACTCCTTTCTATCCCCACTCGCACCAAGCGGGAATAGCTATTACCAATATTTCTTAGCGGATTCCATATCCACCCCACAACCCCATCCATCCAAGCAGTATATCGTTCGCTTCAAAACGCGCAACCCTTTCTACCCTACTTTCAATGGAGAATTTTCCATCGATTCAGCCACATATGCGTTGCGCTCCATACAAGTACAGGCTCCCGTAGAGAATTCTGTCAACTACCTCAAGCAACTGCACATACATCAAACATTAGCAGATGACAACTCTATCGTAGCAGAACATATCTCTGCCTTATTGGATTTTGATATTAAAATCACCAAAGCAGGCACCACATTCCCCACACTTTTATTCACCACACATCTCACCACAGACAACCCTGCACCTATCTATTCTCCTCAAAAAACAGAATATAAGCAAAATATAGAAGTAAATACCGATAGCATCTTCCACGCGCTTGACAGCCTACCTATCATACGCATCGCTAAGTGGGTTGGCTCCATCATCGCCACAGGATACATCCCTACAGGAACACCTGTGGATATAGGCCATATCACAGAAATCATCCAAACCAATCGACACGAAGGTTTTCATGTCGGCATACCACTACGCACCAACGCCTCATTTTCACAACGAGTAGCCTTAGAAGCCGCTGTAGGATACGGAGTTAAAGACCGTATGTTTAAAGGATTAGGTAAGATATCCGTTGACCTACCCACAGAAAGAAAACACCAAATGCATATCCAATACAACGATGGCTATGCATGGTCCGAAGCCGATGATTTTGATAATCTACTGCGCGATATATCCATGGGCATTAGTGGTGACCTATCCTATTCATTTGAATCCTTATACCGCGATTCATTATGTGTCAACACAGCCATCCGCCAGCAGCAAGTACAGTTCCATTGGTTCGCCGACTGGACACCAAACTTAGAAACGCACACATTCATTCGCGCAGGATGGCATAGCGCACCATCATTCAATGATGGCACCCTATTCACCCCCATTGAACCATACGCATACCAAACATTATCCTTTATTGCTCGAATGAGTTGGAAAGAGAAGAAATACGATGGATTTTTTATGCGTCGGTATAGCTACACATCACCTTTCCCCACCCTTTATGTAGGATTTGAAACAGGCCATTGGTCGCTCAGCAAAGCGAATGCTCACTCGCACTTATACGCACATATACGCCTCATGCTCGCCCAACGAGCACAATTAGGAATGGGAGGCGAGTTATCCTATGCATTACAAGCGGGCGCTATCTTTGGCAATGCTCCTATCGGAAAACTATGGCATGCCGATTCCAACCAAGGCTATGTATACGACCCCTATCGCTTCACACTCATGCACGGCGGAGACATACTCGCAGATAAATATATCGCGCTGCATACAGAATGGAATGGACAAGGTTTGCTCTTCAATCTCATCCCTGGAATAAGATGGCTACACCTACACGAACTAATAGAAGCCAAATTGGCATATGGCTATTGTTCTTCTCCATACAATATATACAATAATCCTACTCCTCACACGCTATATGCTGAGGTCGGAGTAGGAATTGGTAATATATTGCGTATCTGCGACTTATATTCTATATGGGCACTATCGCCACATACCGAATGGGGCATGCGATTTAGAATACATTTCTAACCATCACTTACTTTCCTAAAAGGAATAGCAATGGTATATCTAACCTCGCTTTCCAATCATCCTCACAATGGGCCGTACCTGGGAAGAATCGGTACATATAATGTGCCTCATCCCATCCTGACTCCCACATCATCTCGTTAATCAACCCTTGCGCATAGATATAATTAGCATCTAATGTCTGATCCCCATTATCCATATATAATTTCGCTCCATTAACTGGCACATGTTGCTTTAGATACATGCGATAAGCAGCCATCATCGCACTATCCTGCTGTGTAGGATCAGGAAAAGCCAATGTGCAATGCGTGGATAAACATGCCGCACCACCAAACACTTCTGGATAACTACAAAGCGCGTAAGAAGAAATCAATCCACCACAACTACTACCCATCACCCATGTATGCTCGCGGTCCTTGTATGTGGAATAAACACTATCAATAAAGGGTTTAACCTCTTCTACCAAAAAACGCAAATAGTCATTCCCTTGAGGTTTTATATCCTGATACACCACCGATACACTATCCAAGTATTCCACTATATTATCTGGACAATACTCACCTATTCGCTCCGATGAATTATCAATTCCCACTACGATTGTAGGACGAATCTTATTCATCCGAATCAAACTATCCATCGCCTCATCCACTCCCCATTCTTGCTTATTCCATGCCACTTGAGCATCCCATAACATCTGCCCATCATGCATATACAATACATCGTATTGCTCATTCGCACTATAGTCTTCTGGCACCCACACACGAATAGTACGAGGCGTCACATACTTAGATGCAAACAACTCATAACTATCCAAACGCCCAGCCGTCACTTGAGGCCCTTCACTAACTCGGCATCCTATCAATACCAAAGATACCACCATCATTAATACTACCTGTCGCATATTATGTACTTTAAATGATTAATTATGCTGCAAAAATACTATTTTTTTTGCACATACACAAATTTGCACCACAAAAATGCAAGGTTTTATTTGCAAAATAAACTTTTATTTGCGTATATAAAAAAAAAGCAGTAATTTTGCGCACTTTTATTGCAAAATAATTATAAATCTAAATACTATTAAATTATGTCTAAAGTTACCGTTGTAGGCGCAGGCAATGTAGGTGCTACTTGCGCAAATGTATTAGCCGTTAATGAAGTTGCTAATGAAGTATGTCTCATTGATATCAAGGAGGGTTTTGCAGAAGGCAAAGCGATGGATATCATGCAGACTGCTCAACTCATGGGATTTGATACTGTAGTAGAGGGTGTTACCAATGATTACAGCAAGACCGCCAATTCAGATGTAGTTATCATCACTTCTGGTCTTCCACGCAAGCCGGGTATGACTCGTGAGGAGCTCATCGGTGTGAACGCAGGTATCGTAAAAAGCGTTGCTACACAAATCCTCACATATAGTCCAAATGCTATCCTTGTCGTTGTTTCTAACCCTATGGACACCATGGCTTATTTAGCACTTCACTCACTCGGTCTCCCACGCAACCGCGTCATCGGTATGGGTGGTGCTCTTGATAGCGCTCGCTTCAAATACTATCTCAGCCAAGCACTCAAGTGCAATGCAAACGATGTAGAAGGCACTGTTATTGGTGGCCACGGAGATACCACCATGATCCCTCTCACCAGCTGCGCTACCTATAAAGGAATGAATGTAGCACAATTCTTGAGCGAAGAGGAGATTGAGAATGTTGTAAAAGCAACTATGGTGGGTGGCGCTACACTCACAGGCCTCCTTGGCACAAGCGCATGGATGGCTCCAGGAGCTGCCGCTGCTGCTGTGGCTGAGTCCATCATCAAGGACCAAAAGAAGATGATTCCTTGCTCTGTTTCACTCGAGGGAGAATACGGCATGACAGACATCACCATCGGTGTGCCATGTATCATCGGCAAAAATGGTCTTGAGAAAATCGTTGAACTCAATATTTCTGAAGTAGAAATGCAGAAACTACGCGAGAGCGAAGCTGCTGTTCGCAAAACAACTGCTATCCTGAAAGAGATTAACGCCTTATAATATGGACTTATTTGAGAAGTGCGATCATTTTGAAACACTCAAACAAGTTCGCCAATTAGGTATATATCCTTATTTTCACGAGTTAGAGTCACGCCAAGCACCCATCGTGCAGATGGAGGGCCACCGTGTTATCATGCTCGGTAGCAATAACTACCTCGGTTTCACAGAGAACGAGGAGGTTATTGCTGCAGGACACGCAGCGCTCGATAAATACGGCACAGGAGTGAGTGGTAGCCGTTTCCTAAATGGCACACTCGACCTACACCTGCAATTAGAAAAAGAGATAGCAGAGTTCACTGGATACGAAGAAGCCATGACCGTTTCTACAGGTTTCCAAACCAACCTCGCCATCATCTCTTCTATTTGTGGAAAGGATGATTATATCCTCAATGACCGCGAGAACCACGCTTCTATTTACGACGCTTGTCGTCTTAGTTACGCCAAGGTGCTTCGCTATCGCCATTCGGATATGAACGACCTTGAGCGCCAACTTAAATCCATCCCAGAGAACGCAGGTAAACTCATCATCACCGATGGCGTTTTCTCTATGCGTGGAGATATATGCAAACTGCCTGAGATATGCGCATTAGCCGAGAAATACGGCGCGCGCGTCATGGTGGATGATGCTCATGGCTTCGGAGTACTCGGCCCTGGAGGTAGAGGTACTGCTGCTCATTTTGGCCTCACAGACAAAGTGGACATCACGATGCTTACCTTCTCCAAGTCACTCGCCTCTATCGGCGGATGTATGCTCGCCAGCCACCGAGTAGCTGATTGGTTGCGCCATGTGTCACGACCATTCATCTTCTCTGCTTCTATCACCCCTTGTTCGGCCGCTACTGCACTCGAGGCTTTGCACCAACTCATCAAAGACCCAGAGCGCCCTGAGCGACTCATGGCTATGGCAAAGTATTTCCAGAAGAAACTGCTCGCCGCAGGAGTGAAGATCATCGAGGCACCAACACCAATCGTGCCTATCTTCACCTATCATACACTGGATACACTTTATTATGGAAAGAAGCTCTTTGAAGAAGGCGTATATGTCAATCCTGTGATGGCACCGGCTTGTGTAGAAGGCGAATGTCTATTGCGCACTACACTCATGGCCACCCATACCGAACCCGTCATCGACGAGGCGGTAGAGATCATCGCGAGAGTGCTCAAAGAAGGTACACCATTCAATCAACAAGCATGAACATAAATCATCATACAATACTTATCACAGGTGGCAGTTCTGGCATAGGAGCTGCCACTTGTGATTATTTTGCACGCAAAGGTTGGACCGTTTTTGAACTCAGCCGTCACGGCCAATCAGCTACAAACATCACGCATATTGACTGCGATGTATGCGATGAGCAGAGCGTACAAAATGCCATTGCTCAAGTACTCTCCCTCACCGATCATATCGATGTAGTCATCAGCAATGCAGGCTATGGCATCTCTGGTCCTATTGAGTGCACACCTATTGACCAAGTAGCGCATCAGATGGATGTTAATTTTATCGGCGCCATTCGTTTCACACAAGCTGTCTTGCCACAACTACGCAAACAGCAGTATGGACGCATCATCTACACTTCATCCGTAGCTGCCACACTGGCTGTACCCTACCAAGCATTCTATTCCGCATCCAAAGCAGCCATTAATGCAGTTGCACTCGCGCTCGCTAATGAAGTGAGAGAATGGAATATATCAGTATCGGTACTTATGCCTGGAGATGTCAAAACAGCTTTCACCCATGCACGAAAGAAAAGCACAGTGGACCATTCACTATACCCCCGCGCAGAGAAAGCTATTGCCATCATGGAGCATGATGAGCAGAATGGCATGGAACCCATCCAAATGGCTAAGATTTTCTACCGCATTGCCACTTGCCGTTCTCCCAAACCACAATATATAGGAGGAGCAGTCTATCGCTTATTCTGTTTCCTCGATAGAATACTACCCAAGCGATTTGTCAACTGGTTGGAATACAAAGTATATAGTTAATATGTCCAAACACATCCATATCCTATCTCCTTCGGGCGCCATCAACCCTACGCTTATCGATGGCACTATCGCGCGCTTGCGTGCGTGGGGATTTAATGTAAGCGTGGGCACGCACGCGCGTGAACAATGGGGACGCTTTGCCGCTACAGATGATCAACGCATAGACAACCTACTCAACGCCCTGCAAGACCCAACCATCGACATCATTCTATGCGCCAGAGGAGGATATGGACTACAACGCATCATTGACCAACTACCACCCATTCACAAACCCATCATTGGGTTTAGTGATATCACCGCCCTGCATATGCTCGCGGCACAAACCAACCAACCCACGCTACACGCCCCCATGTGTAAACATATCGCTTCCGAGAACGAAGAGAGCGAACCCATACGCGCTATGCGCCAAATACTGAATGGACAAACCACCACCTATCACTTCCCAGCACATCCACTCAATAGAATAGGACAAGTGAACGCACCTGTTATAGGAGGCAATCTGTCTGTATTATACGGACTGCAAGCCACACCTTTTGCTCTCGCGCAAGCTATCGCTTCCAATCAGCAACCTATTCTACTGATTGAAGACATATGCGAACGGCATTACCATATTGATCGCATGATGCGTAATCTGCGCATGAGTGGCGTACTCAGTCAGATAAGCGGACTCATCGTAGGCCAGTTCACCGATTGCGACAACGACCCATCTATGCCATCCACCATAGAGCAAACAATATACGAGGCAGTTGCTGATTACAACTACCCCGTATGTTTCCAAGCGCCATTCGGACATTTCGATGGCAACCTACCTATATGGCTTCATACGCCTATTCAGATGTCTATCTCAGATAGCGAAGTCACACTCCATATGCCTTCCCCGCTATCCTAATCGTTATTTTTTCTGTCCTAAACGCTGTAAGTGGCATAGCATCAAACTACCATCTTCGCGGCGTAAGTGCATACCATTACCTTCGCAGAACTCAAAAGCCTTGCAGTCTTTGCATGGCTCCATTTCGCGCATCCAAGTGCGGTCACGATAGGGCTTAAACTCCTCCTCCCATACACGCCAAAAAGAGTCCTTGTATATATTCCCTTGGTAATACTTACCACGCACACTCGTGCATGCCGATATACTACCATCTATCAAGATAGAAGCCACACTAACCCCCGCCGCACATTGGTAAAGGTAATCACGCACCTTGCCTTCGTAATCACCTAAGAATCCCTCGCACGAATAGGAAACATGTCGCCCTGCTTGGCGTTCTGCCACGATGAATTCCATCAAGTATTGGAATTGCTCATCGGTTAATATCAGTTCTTCGTTCTCTGCGGCACGACCCATCGGGTCTATTCCAAAGACACGCCAATTACGAACACCCATACTCCATAGCAAATCGCGTATCTCGGGCAACTTATTTATCGTGCGCTGATTAACACAAGTCACCACATCCCACGCCAAATCACGCTCTGCAGCACAAAGGCGAATCGCGCGGCACGCTCCTTCAAAAGCTAAGGGATGCTGGCGCAACCATACATGATCATCCTCCAAACCATCCAAGGAAATCGTGATGGAGCGTAATCCCGCCTTGCGCAAACGACGAAAACGGTCTTCTGTCAATGCCAAACCATTCGTCACCATCCCCCATGGGTAACCACGCTTATAAAGCGCTTCGCCCACATCCGCTAAATCCTTTCGCATCAGCGGTTCGCCGCCTGAGATAACAATCAGCACCTTATGCGGGTCCACATGAGGCGTCACCTCTGTGTCTATCACATGCAGAAAATCCTCAGCGGGCATATCGGGAGTTATCTCTGATGACACACAGTCGCTTCCACAATGCAAACAATGCACATTGCATCGCAAAGTGCTTTCCCAAAATAACTGCTCGAGTGGATGCAGCGCCTTCATGTTCTTACGACGCCATTTCTCAAGCAATAAAGCCAATCGTAATCGCAGTTTCATTGTTGTTGGATAGGGCGTGGCACCCCGTATTTAACCATAATACCAGGAGCGGGAGCGGCGTTGATAGTATCGTTCGTAATAGAGTCTTGCTTTTGTTCATTCTCTTTATTGATCCTATCAGCCTCTTTATCTACTTTCTCAAGGTCCTGATAATACTCTACTGGCACACCATACAAAGGCATAGGTTGGTGTTCAACTGCTTTCTTCACACCACATCCCGCCAATAGCATACTACTTGCACCTAAAAAAACATTCAACCAAATTCTTACTTTTTTCTTCATATCATTGTTTTTATTTTTGTTCACTTTTGCTAAAATCTAAATTCTAAAATCTAAAATCTAAAATCATAGATTCATCCGCCCATCCATGATAGCATGAATAGTATCCGCCTTTACAGACTGTACATACAAATCGCGTACCAAAAGCCCACTATTCCAATAATCAACATGATTTTTTAATGCATCCATATGATCTGTGCCACCAGATAAATAGTCACTTGTGGCCACCGTATACAATGCATTCACATCCAATGGCTTACCACCTATCGTCACATCGGCCAATTGTCCATCCACTGCCGTCATACGCAGTCCTGCCATCCCCTGCGCGCCATAAGTCACAAAGGATTGACAAAGAGCCAAAATATCTTCACCCTTCAGCGTCAGCACTACCAATTGATTATCAAACGGCATTAACTCAAATACATTGCCTTGCGTGATAGGCCCCTTCTGCCATTGGCATCGCATTCCGCCCATATTCATCACCGCCATATCCACCTTCTTAGGACACACTTCTTTAGCACATGCCCATAGCGCTTCTGTGGCCCAATTGAGCATAGGACATTCGGGGGCAGCCACATACATATCATCAGCTGCATATCCAATCACCACCGCCATCTCACGCTCCACTGACTCTTTATATGGCGCCAAGTAAGCAATGTATGCACTATCTGCTATACTATCTACAGAACCATCTACTGCTATTCTACTCGTCTCAGCATTTTCTACCTGCACACTCTTACCACATCCGCACAAAAATAGCGCCAAAAACAAGAAATACCAATTTTTACTCATAATTTATTAAATTTTACCACCTATTATTCTTTTGTTAAAGAATCATCACTATTTTTCTTATTAAATAGATTTTTAAATTTATTTATAATTGCATGAATCAAATCAAATATTAATCTCTCTCTTAATATCAACAACATTAATAAATAGATGCCAACACCAGAAACAATTAAAATAATTAATTTAAATAAATCACGGATTGGTAAATATGGGAATAATAAATAATTACAAAGGAGAAAAATTGCCACCATTGTTAACCCAGCTATCATAAATTTAAGTGATCTTTTTAAAATATGTTTAACATTTAATTCTTTTCTAACGTATATAAATTCTAAAATTAAAATCAATAATTCAGATACAAGTGTAGCGATAAC
>CALATT010000017.1 GCA_937891905.1 uncultured Bacteroidales bacterium
ATAATTTGTGAATAACGCGGCTATATCCCGTGAATCACCCGTGAATCACCCGCGACGACAGAATAAATAAGTGTAAAGATAGCACTTTTTTTTGACATATGCAAATAGCTGGAGGGGAATATGTGATTTTTAAAGGGAAATAAGGTCTCTAAGGAGGGAAAGGATATATCGGGATAAGGATATACCGGAATAAGGATATACCGGAATAAGGACATATCGGGATAAGGACATATCGAGATAAGGACATATCGAGATAAGGTCTCTAAAGACGATGTAAGGTGTAGGGTGTAAGATTTTCTAGCCCAACTAGCCTAACTAGCCCAACTAGCCGAAATAGAAGAACTAGATAAAATAGCCTAACTAGATAAAATAGAAGAAATAGTCTAACTAGATAAACTAGCCTAACTAGAAGAACTAGGAGAAAGGACGGATAGTCCGGAGGAACCGGAGGACGAGCTGGATACAATCCAGCATAATGAACATACAAAGAAAGAACAAGGAACAAGGAACAAAGAACAAGGAACAAAGAACAAGGAACAAAGCTACACAAAAAATCGCTCTTCGGGGCGATTTTTTTGCATATGTAAAAAAAAAGTAGTACTTTTGCAGCGCAAAAGTTTTAGCACGAAAAATGAGTGATATGAATAAAATAGTTGTTTTAGCCGAAGAAGGCGAAGTGAGTTTGATAAATAAACTATACGAGCAGTTGGGCATCGACCTACGCAATATACCTATCCTATACACAGGAGTGGGAGCCATCAATGTGATACGCGCACTGCAAGAACTGCCACGAGATACCGAAATATTCAATATAGGATACGCAGGCAGCGCTAACTTCGAAGTAGGGTCTTGGGCTCAAGTGCAAGAAGTGAGACTTAATCACCCCAATGTGACCTACAACGAACCACAACTCCTATTAGTGGAAGGACAACAAACACAACCCGAACTATTCCCAAAAAGCACACTGCACAAAGCCGTTTGCTATACGAACACCGATTTCGTACTGCAATCAGACTACACCGATTGTGTCTTTGACATGGAACTGGCATACATAGCCGCATTGGGTTTTGATAAATTACATAGCATCAAGTATGTGAGCGATAACCTATCACTACATGCTTATCACGAACTAACCAACGGAGTGGAATGATAACTATCTATCTCAAACCGAAAAAAGAAGAGTCTCTCTTACGCCAACACCCATGGGTTTTTAGCGGTGCTATCGCACGCGTGTCCTTAGACAAAGATTACCCATACGACGCACCCGAAGAGGGCGCATTGGTATGCGTACGCGCACACGACAAGACCATATTAGGCGTAGGGCACTGGCAAGTGGGTTCCATAGCGGTGCGTATATTAGCTTTTGGCGTAGAGCAGTTGCCCGAGAACTTCTGGGCAGAGCGTATCCAAGCCGCATACACCATGCGTCAAGCAATGGGACTGATAAGCACAGACAATAACACCTATCGTCTCATCCACGGAGAAGGAGATTTCTTGCCTGGACTGATAGTAGATATATACGCCAATACAGCCGTTATACAAGCCCATTCAGTGGGCATGCATCTCCATCGACAAGAGATTGCACAAGCCATACAAAAAGTGGTGCCCGGCATAGAAGCAGTGTATTATAAGTCCGACGACACGCTGCCCCACAAAGCACCTATCACAGGCGATAAAGTGGGATACCTGATTGGCACACCCGCAGAAAACCAAGAGGAGTTCTGGTCGGTAGAAAACGGATTGGAATTTCGTATTGATTGGTTGCGCGGACAGAAAACGGGTTTCTTCATTGACCAACGCGAGAACAGAGCCCTCGTAGAACGCTATGCCGCCCATAAGACTGTACTCAATATGTTCTGCTACACAGGTGGTTTCTCGCTCTACGCCTTGCGCGGCGGAGCACAACGCGTGGACTCGGTGGATGTGAGTCAGAAAGCTATTGACCTGGTGAATATCAATGTGGCGCGTAACTTCCCGCAATGCAACTGCCACACAGCGGTGACGCAAGACGCTTTTGACTACTTGCGCGAGAAACATACCAGCGGACTATCATACGACCTTATCATCTTGGACCCACCCGCTTTCGCCAAGCACCGCGATGCGATACGCAATGCGCTGCGTGGTTACCAACGAATAAACGCCAAAGCGATAGAGATGATCAAACCAGGAGGTATCCTCTTCACTTTCTCTTGCTCACAAGCGATAGACAAGGAAATGTTCCGCCTGGCTGTCTTTAGCGCTGCCGCACAAGTAGGACGCAAAGTGCGTATACTGCACCAACTACACCAACCACAAGACCATCCTATCAACATCTACCACCCCGAAGGTGAATACCTCAAAGGACTGGTGGTGTATGTGGAGTAGAGGACGATGTACGATGTACCATTTACGATGTACCATTTTAGAACGCTGCGCTACAGAACGGCGACAAGCGCCTACAGGACGGCCGAAGGCCTACAGAATTGCTAGGGAACTAGTGAACTAGTAAACTAGAAACCGCATAACCGTATAACCGCATAACAACTGAAAACCACCATGCCTATCGTTTGCTTTGACACGGAAACAACGGGATTAAGTACCCAAAAAGACCATATTATCCAATTCTCTTTGGTCAAGATTGACACCCATTCATGGGAAGTGCTCGGCACACGGGATTGGTATATTCTTCCCGAAGGAGAATTCACCATCCCCGCTGAAGCGGAAGCCGTTCACCATATATCCAAAGCCTACCTATTGGAACACGGCGTATCTATGCGTAGCATATACGACGACCTCATCGCCTTCACCGATGGATGCGACATGTTGTCCTACAACGGCAATGGGTTTGATGCACCTATCTTGCATTACAACCTCGCACGCATTGGACGCGACTTCCATTTCGAAGGACGCACATGGTACGATGCGCTCCTATTGGAACGCCAACACATGTATGGCAAGATAGACCCGCAGACCAACGAACCCTACCGCTGCACACTCACGGACGCTTATACCCGCTATTACGGACATCCATTCGAGGGAGCGCACAACTCACTCGACGATGTGATGGCCACGATTGAGGTTTTCAAAGCACAGATACAAGAGCACGGATGGGCATGGGCACAAAGAGATGATTTTGGGTTTATATGCTTCGATAGATGGCTCACTAAGAAAGGCAACTATTACTACCTCAACCAAGGAGGACACAAAGGTGAGTCTATCGAGAGCATGATGCGTATCGACCGCAGTTACCTGGAATGGATCATCAATAAATGCCAATGGACGGACGATCAAACGCGTGCCATCATCACCGAACGCATGGGCGGCGGAGCGGCGGCGAACAACCGCCCACAAGAGGTTAAGAGCGTAGCACCTTCCAAACCGCTCAAACCCTCCAACGGCAAACCATCCACCGCCAAGACGGCAAAAAACGCCACTTGCACAAGCAAAGACTTATCACTTTTTGACTAACCATAACAAACAACCACCCCTATGAAACTCCAACCACTCTCCCTCATCCTCGTTGCCCTCTTATGCGGCATTTCTTCTCTACACGCTGACACGAAACTAACAGGCACACCTATCAGTTCGTATGGGTCGTTCGACTACAACAACACGGGTTCGCCCTCCTTCAGCGTCAATACCGCTCAGATGGCATTCGACGGCAGCATGGACTCCTATTTCGCAGCATGGGATGTGTCCTACGGATGGGTAGGACTGGACCTCGGGTCACCACATATCATCACCATCGTAGGATGGGCACCACGCAAGAACTCCGTAGGACCCAACGGCGTGCTCTTAGGCGTTTTCGAAGGAGCCAACCGACCCGACTTCATGGACGCAGTACCTTTGCACCTCATAGACAATGAGTCACTCGTGGGACAGATGAACTACACCACCGTGAAATGCTCACGCGGGTTTAGGTATGTGCGCTATGTAGGTCCATACAGCATGAGAAGCGGAATAGCAGAACTGGAGTTCTATGGCGATAAAGGCGAAGGAGACGACTCGCAGTTATGCCAACTGACCAATATACCCGTTGTCACCATACACACCAAAGACAACCAAATACCTTTTGATAAAGAAACAGATATAGAGGGCTATGTATCTATCATCTCGCAAGATGGTAAGCATATCCTATCCGATACCATCACCATCCGCGAACGAGGTAACGCTTCACGCCAATTCCCCAAAAAACCATACCGTATTAAGTTCGAACACAAGCAGTCCGTATTGGGTTCGCCCGCCAAAGCCAAGAAATGGACACTCATCAATAACTACGGCGATAAAACACTGCTGCGCAACCCATTAGCATATGAAATAAGTAAACGACTAAACATGCCTTTCACGCCTTTCTGCACACCCGTCAATGTGCTACTCAATGGCGAATACAAAGGGTGCTATCAGTTGTGCGACCAGATTGAAGTGGATAAGAATAGAGTGAATATCAAAGAGATGAAGCCCACCGACAACAGCGGCGAAGCACTCACAGGAGGCTACTTCATCGAAGTGGATGGCTACGCCGACACCGAAATAAGTTATTTCTATTCGCAACGAGGAACACCCGTCACCATTAAATCACCAGACGAAGAAGAGATAACTCCAGAGCAAAAGAATTACATCGCTTCGCATTTCAGTCTCATGGAGAACAACCCTGCAAAATACTTAGACTATAATACCTTTATTCGCCATTTTATAGTGGGCGAGTTATCAGGCAATACCGATACCTATTGGAGCACCTACATGTATAAACACCGCGGGAATGACACCCTTTTTGTAGGACCTGTATGGGATTTCGACATCGCGTTTGACAACGACTATCGCACCTACCCTATTAACAACAAGAACGATTATGTATATCGCTCAGGCGGTAGCGTGGTGGGATATATGCGCACACTAACCGACAAAGTGATCAACTCCTCGCAAGGAGCAGACCAACTACTCATCACATGGATACAAGCACGATGGACAGGCATTGACACAGGTAGCCTATGCGCCTACATAGACCAACAAGCGCAAAACCTGCAACAGTCACAACGACTCAATTTCCTACGCTGGCCCATCCTCAACTCGAATGTACACATGAACCCCACCTCACGCGGGTCATACCAAGCCGAAGTGGATTACCTGAAGAAATACATCGAAAACCGCATTGTATGGTTCGATAAAAAACTCAAATATGTACACACAGAAGTGGAGAACATAGACAACACTCCAAAACCCACCAAATACATCCACAACGGACAACTATACATCCAAAAAGGCGAACATACATACACCGTAATGGGCAATAAAGTGCAATAATTTGTTGTACCTTCGGCACGCCCCTTCCCCTACGGGGTGGGTTCCCTCCGAAGGTACAGTCGCATTTTGCAGACCATACACAAGCAAATCGCGACTATTCCTTCTATGCTTGCGCATTCATTATACGCCTCAATAATCCTATTTTATGCGAGCATAATAGGCTTATTTCGCCTTATAATAAAAAAGAACGCTCTTTTTTTGAAGAAATTGTCGCAATTATTTGCATATGTGAAAAATTTGTTGTACCTTTGCACTCGCTTTCGATAAGAGAGATATATCGCGGAGTAGAGCAGTGGTAGCTCGTCAGGCTCATAACCTGAAGGCCGGTGGTTCGATCCCATCCTCCGCAACCAAGTTTTTCATAATTTCATAACAGAAAAGAATCTAGACAACAAGAGTCCCAAATGCAGTGATGTATGTGGGGCTTCACTTTTTTAAAAACCAACACACTACTCATTGCAAACGCAGATTTATATTTAAGTACATATATGAAAAAAACATTTCTCATCGCCCTCACTCTATGCTTCGCAGTACTCGTCGCTGCCGCAGAGAAAGTGACACTCGAAACACTCCAAGCCGATTGGAACAAGTACAACAACCAAGTAGTAACACTCACTACCCCACTCGTGGTATGCGGTAATTTCTACGACTCACTCATCTTAGCACCACAACGCCTCTATTGCCCCGAAGAATTCGCGGTGGGTTTGGCTGACGGCGACAGCACCATGTACTACCAAATCATCGAGCAAAACAAACAAAATAGTATATGCGTTCATTGCCGCAACGCCTACTACGATGTGCGCACAGGAGATATCATCAAAAATATCACCGCGCGTGTCACCAGCGAGAGACACCTACTCACAGGTAAGTCACTGCGCACCAAGCATACCAAACAAACACCACTACCCAAGAAAAATAAGAATCACCTACGCGTGGTGGGAACGAATATAGAGAACTATTTCGCCGATTTAGGAGGTTATGCTACACGCAAGACCACACCCGCACAGCAACAAGTAAAGACACAAAAAGTGGTAAAAGCACTCCATAAGATGGACGCTGACATCTTCGCTATCTGTGAGATGCAACAAGGCGACAAAGCACCGCTTATGCTCCTTGCCGAACTCAACAAGAAAGGTAATCAATACGATTATGTCAACCTTGGATTGCCTAACCAAGACCAGATAAGCGGGGCTTTTATTTATAATAAGGAACGCGTGCGCCCGTACGCAGAATGGCTCTCCGCCTACTCTGCCGTCACCAGCCATTACCACACACGCCTGATCGCACAGGGATTTGAACTGCTCGATAAGAATGGACAACCCACAGGCAAAAAACTGATTGTGAATGTCAATCACTTCAAATCTAAACGCGCTGGCAGACAAGCATACAGCACCCACATGCGCCGATTAGCCAACACCGACTCACTGCTCATCATGCTACCCAAAGCCGTAGAGCAATTCGAAGATAGCGATATTCTACTCCTGGGCGACTATAACTGCTACACCCAAGAGACACCTATACAAAAGATCGTACGAGCAGGTTACGCAGATATGCTACAAGCATTCTGCGCACAAGATTATTCGTATAATTACAAAGGATTAGTGGGATACTTAGACCGCTGCTTCGCTTCGCCCAGCATGGCAGAACAGATAGTACGCGTCATGCCTTGGCATGTCAATACCGACTGGTACTACTCACACGGCGCATACAAAATGCGAGATAAATCCCTACACCGCTACGCCGACCACGATCCCATCATCGTTGATATTGAATTGAAGTGACCCCGCTGGGACTGTCTTTTTGTTCGGCGTGTTTCGGCATATTGCGCGAATGTTCGTACAACAAAAGCAGTCATCAGCATTCATCAAAATTTGTTCAACATATCAATTATGCGGATTTTCGCAATGTTCCGCAACCATTCCGGCAAAAATCCGGCAAAAACCGTGCCGTGACTCCTTCAGCCGGTGAAAAAATCGCACTTTTATTCAATTTGCTGTATTATCTGCAATTTCATTTCGTCATCAACGTCCGTGTACCGGCTGAATGCTTGCGAATTGGCTGCATGTCCGGTGAACGCTGACACGATGCGTTCCGACCGCACCTTCTTGAACATGTTTCCCATGAACGTGCGGCGCGCAAGGTGCGATGCAGCGATGTCGCAAATGGCGTGCGGTTCTTCTTCCAACGTGCGTTTGTTCTGAATCAGTACCGTTCGCGTTATACCGGCGGCGCGCAATACCCGTTTGATTGCGTCGTTGTATTTGTCTTGCGAAATGAACGGCAACAATCGTTTGTCCGGTTGTCCGGCATACTTGGCGATGATGTCTT
>CALATT010000018.1 GCA_937891905.1 uncultured Bacteroidales bacterium
GAAGCTAATTGTTCACGCAGTTTTTTATTTGTCATTTGGTATATTTGCTTACAAGGTTACGGTCACCAAATCCATTATCTACTCGTCCCACAGGGCACCAGAACTTAGTCATCGCCACCCATTCAGTTGGGTATGCTGCTTGCTGACGACTATATGGGTGTGACCACTCATCTGCCACCACTTCGTATTCAGGGTGTGGTGCATTGAGCAATACATTATCTTTAGAATCTGCTTTACCTGACTCCACATCGGCTATCTCTTGACGAATCTGCAAGAGCACATCGCAGAAACGATCTATCTCTGCGAGTGATTCAGACTCAGTAGGTTCCACCATCAGTGTGCCATGTACTGGGAAGGAGAGTGTAGGCGCATGATAACCATAGTCCATCAATCGTTTTGCCACATCGCTTTCTGTGATTCCGATAGAGTGGAACTGACGGCAATCGAGGATCAGTTCGTGTCCCACTCTGCCGTTCTTACCCGTATAGACGATACCATATGCATCTTTGAGTCGGTGTGCCATATAGTTAGCCGAAAGGATAGCCGCAGCTGTAGCGTGGCGTAATCCTTCTACGCCCAGCATAGCGATATATCCCCATGAGATAAGCGCCATATTGGCATTACCGTATAGGGCTGAACTAACGCGATTGAAGTTCTCAGAAGGCAAACTATCTGCCAACTCCTCTGTGCAGCATACAGCTCCCACGCCAGGACCACCGCCACCGTGTGGTGAAGCGAAGGACTTATGCAGATTGAGGTGACACACATCAGCGCCGATATAAGCAGGATTAGTCCATCCTATCTGCGCATTCATGTTAGCACCATCCATATACACATATCCACCAGCTGTATGTATTGTATCAATCATCTCGCGTATTGATTGCTCGAAAATACCGTGGGTAGAAGGATAAGTGATCATACATCCTGCCAATTGTGCGCTATGCTCCTCTGCCTTGAGTTTCCAATCAGTTATATCTGTATTTCCTTGCTCATCACACTTCACTACGCATGGTATGAATCCAGCCTGTACACAAGAGGCAGGGTTAGTGCCGTGTGCTGAAGCAGGGATAAGCAGTATATTGCGTTGTGCTTGTCCAATACGCTTGAGGTGCTCACGGATAATCACCAATCCCGCATATTCGCCTGCGGCACCCGATGTAGGTTGCAGCGTGCAAGCATCAAAACCCGTAATAGCGCATAACTGCTCTGTCAAATCATCCATCACTGCTTGGTAACCAATCATTTGTGTCTGTGGAGCCAATGGGTGAATAGAGGTCCATGCATTCATTGTGATAGGAATCATTGCTGCAGCAGGATTGAGCTTCATCGTGCATGATCCTAATGGAATCATTGAGGTAGCCAGACTGATATCCTTGCGGTCCAGACGCTTGAGATAGCGCATCATTTCCGTCTCGGTATGATATAGATGGAATACCTCTGCCTGCATATAATCCACTTCACGCACACGATTCTCATCAATAGCCCATAATCCCTCGAATGCTTCTTCTGTCTCCTCGTATTGCACGCCGTTATTGCTTGCCAATGCAAATACCTCCATCAGATCATTCATATCATCGATAGTGACTGTCTCATCCAATGCCACGCCTACCCATCCTTGTGGATCGTAGTAGAGGTTGATACCCATCTCTTCGGCTATCTCTCGCACGCGTTCTACCCATCCCTCTTCATCACGAGTGATACGGAGTGTATCAAAGAACTCGGTATTCTCTTGATTATACCCATATGCTTGTAGCATCTCGCTCAGATAGACAGCACGGCCATGCACTCCTTCGGCAATAGCGCGTATGCCTTCTGCACCGTGATAAACACCGTACATACCTGCCATCATAGCTGATAAGGCCTCTGCGGTACAAATATTGGATGTAGCTTTCTCGCGCTTGATATGCTGCTCGCGTGTCTGCAATGCCAGTCGGTATGCAGGGCGCTCATTCTTATCCTTACTCAATCCGATGATACGACCTGGCATCTCGCGCTTGTATTCCTCGCGCGTAGCCATATATCCTGCGGTAGGTCCGCCAAATCCCATTGGCAAACCAAATCGCTGTGCTGTGCCGCACATGATATCTGCCTCTAATGGCTTGAGCAATGCCAATGCGAGCAAGTCTGCCACTACGGTCACTTTCATTCCAGCTGCATGACAATCTGCGATGAAATCCTCGTATTCCTCGATAGATCCTTCTGCATTAGGCCATTGCACCAATGCGCCGAAATAGTCAGCTGATGGCACGAACTGTGCGTATGACCCCAGTACGAGCTCTATCTCTTGTCCTGCAGCGCGAGTGCGCAATACAGCGAGGGTGTTTGGCCAAATTTTCTCATCCACGAATACCTTCTTCACGCCATTCTTCACCTGCTCTCTGGAGCGCAGATTGCGCATCATGGTCACAGCTTCAGCCGCAGCCGTTGCCTCGTCTAATAAAGAGCAGTTAGCCAATGGCAGACCTGTCAAATCGCTTATCATCGTTTGATATACGAATAGGGCCTCTAATCGTCCTTGACTCACCTCTGCCTGATAAGGAGTATAACTGGTGTACCATACAGGATTCTCCAGCATATTACGGCGAATAACGGCTGGTGTCACGGTGCCATACCATCCGCGACCTATATAACTGCGTTGTACCTCATTAGCAGATGCTAATTGGTCCACAAGCGCAAGGTGCTCTTGCTCCGAATAGGCTTCTTCCAATTCAATAGGCTCTAGCAGCAAGATATCTGCAGGCATGGTTTGACCAATCAGTTCCTCCAAGGAACTCACTCCGATTGTTTGTAACATCTGTTGCTCCTCGGACGCTGTTAGTCCGATGTGGCGAGACTCAAGATAATGCTCTTTCATATATAGATTTTTTAAAAATTTTCTGCAATTTAATAAATCACGCACAAAGATACAGCATTTTTTGCATTTATGCAAGAAAAAAAAGCATATATACATAAAAAACGGCTCTTTTTCCTTAAAATAAGAAAATAAATTTGGTTCTTTCAGTTTTTTTCTCTACTTTTGCGGTGTTTTTCTACAAAACGAAGTATGGTAATTAGCAAAAATGCACAATTAGCACCCATTTGGGAGTTGGATTCAATATGGTCTTCATTGACTGCAGATGAGCGCATATTGATTTCGGAGCAGATGGAGGTTGTTAGGTACGAGAAAAATGAGGTTATTCACTTGGATGGTGAGTCATCCCAGTATATTTGGGTATTAGTGAGTGGTAAGGTGCGTATTTACAAAGAAGGTATCGGTCAGCGTCCTCAGATCATTCGTTTGCTCAAGCCTTTTGATTTATTTGGTTACCGTGCTGTGATTGCCAATGAGCCGTATAATACGAATGCGAGTGCTTTTGAGCAGTGCGTTGTCTATCGTCTCAGTAATCAGATTTTCAATCAGCTCATTCGCGCGAATGGCACTTTCTGCTATATGGTGATGCGCACAATGGCTGTGGACTTGGCTTTCTCGGAATTGCAGATGGTGAATCTGACGCAGAAGCATATCCGTGGTCGTTTGGCGGAGTCGCTGCTGCATCTGCGTAAGCATTATGGTTATTTGGAAGATGGTCGCACCCTCGCCATGTCTTTGCCTCGCGAGGATTTGGCTAATATGAGCAATATGACCACCAGCAATGCTATTCGCACGCTGAGCCAGTTTGCCCAAGAGGGACTTATCTTGCTGGATCGTAAGCAGATTCAGATATTAGACGAAGTAGAATTGGAGCGTATCTCGCGTATGGGTTAATCCTATCAATCGAGCATATTGCCCATATTGCTCGATAATTGCACCATCTTATCGTAATCTTCCGGACTGAGGTCATAGAAATAGAAGTTACGCGGATCGACTGGTCTGCCTTGATAATGCACTTCGTAATGCAAGTGCGGTCCTACGGACTTACCTGTATTTCCCACTAATGCAATCACATCGCCTCGTTTCACTTTCTGTCCTGGGCGTACTAATAACTTAGAGCAATGCGCATAGCGTGTGCTATAGCCAAATCCATGATCGAGGTCCACGGTTTGTCCGTATCCTTGTTTCCATCCCGCAAAAATCACTGTACTATTTCCTGTAGCGAATATCTCCGTACCGATAGGTGCTGAGAAATCCATTCCTTCATGGAATCGGCGTATATGATAGACAGGATCTACGCGCCATCCATATCCAGAAGCCATGCGCTTGAGGTCCTTATTGAGCACAGGTTGGATAGCAGGTATATTCTCCATACGCACTTCTTGATTCTTCGCTAATTCAACGATTTCCTCATACGAGCGCGCTTGCACATACATCTCTTTTTCTAATATATCCACTTTACGCTGCACCTCTGATGCTAATTGCACATTGGTCATACGCGCGATAGAGTCATAATAACTCACTTGCTGCGTGGCTCCTAATCGCGTACTGAGCGGAATAGGTTCTGCTCCTAAGATAGCCCGATAGAGGTTATCATCGCGCTGCGCCATATCGCTCATCACCACTTGCATCTGGTCCACTTGCTTATTCATCAGTTCCAACTGCGCTGTCAGATTCTTATTATACTGTATCAACGCTGCCTCACGAGGTGATGGGAAGAAATATAGAAATACATAGAAAAAGAGTATGCCAATGCATATACCTCCCAATATATATCCTCCCGATCGGCGCAACCAATAACGGAATCCGTGTTCGATATGCTCCAGTTGTAGCGTTTCGGGATTGATGCGATAATGTCTTCTACGATTTGGCTTTTTCATTTGCGATAGGGTGTTGTTTTTTTCTTATACCAGAAAAAATATTGGTTTTGTTCTTTTTTCTCCTCTGCTGTCCGTGCCACATACACTTTCTGTCCCGTATAGGGGTCGATACCTGTATAGAACATCGTGGTGGATAGCGTCATTGGCGTGGGTGTAAAATCCTGCACTTGTTCAGGGCGGTAATGCATGCGTTTTGTCTCATCCGCCAGCGCTTGCATCTCTTGCTTGGTGCACCCTGGATGGGAAGAGATAAAATAGGGAATCAACTGCTGGCGCAGTCCTGCTTCGTCATTGATACGCAGGAATAACTGCCTGAATCGCAGATAGTTTTCCCACGATGGTTTGCGCATGATACGCAGCACTTTATCCGCACAATGCTCAGGCGCCACTTTGAGTCGTCCCGATACATGGCGTGTGATCAACTGCCGTGCATAGGCCTCACTCATCAGGTCATAGCGGATACCCGACCCTACAAAAGCATGCTTCACATAAGGCAACTGATCCACCGTCTTATATATATCAATAATCGGACCAAACTGCTGATTGAGATTCTTACAAATAGTAGGATGTAGGCAACTGGCCCTTGCGCATTGCTTACATAGCGCTTTGTCCTTACCTTCCATCGCATACATATTCGCCGATGGTCCACCTAAGTCGGTGAGTACGCCATGCCAGTCAGGCAATTGACTCAATTGCTTTATCTGGCGTAAGATTGACTCCTTGCTGCGACTCACAATCTGTTTTCCTTGATGGGCAGAGATAGTGCAGAAGGAGCATCCGCCAAAGCATCCACGATGCATGCATACGCTCCATCGAATCATCTCGAAAGCGGGTATATGCTTATCTTTGTATTTCGGATGCGGTGTATATTGGTATGGCAAGTCGTAAATACGATCCAACTCCTCCGTACTCATCGGTTCGTACGATGGGTTCACCACCACAAAATGCTTTCCCACTGCTTGCACGATCGTCTTCTGCTGAATCTTATTAGATTCAATCTCGATAAGTCGAAAATTCTCCGCATGCACACGCTTGTCGCGCACGGCTTGCTCATGCGATGCCAGCCGTATCGCCTCTTGTGGCAATGCCGCAGCATCCTTCTCTATATATGCCGTCTGCGGAATAGCATGACTCATTCCTTTCTGCGCAATCTCCAGAATAGCCTGTTCACCCATACCATACACCAGCATATCCGCTCCGCTATCCACCAGTATGGATGGCATCAGTTGATCCAACCAATAGTCGTAATGCGTCAATCGCCGCATGGATGCTTCTATTCCGCCTATCACGATAGGCACATCGGGATACAACTGCTTGAGTATACGGCAATAAGTGGTGGTGCAATAATCAGGTCTCGCCCCTGCTCTACCCTCGGGTGTGTATGCATCATCCGAACGGCGCCGACGCGCTGCAGTGTAATGATTCACCATCGAGTCCATCGAACCCGATGATACGGCAAAGAATAGACGGGGTTTACCCAATTTGGTAAAATCTCTATAATCGCCATGCCAGTCAGGTTGCGGCACTATTGCCACACGATAACCAGCCGCTTCTAACACGCGTCCTATCACGGCCGCACCGAACGAGGGATGGTCGATATAAGCATCTCCCGTGAAGAAGATGATATCCACTTCATCCCATCCTCGCAGCGCTAATTCTTTGCGCGTTGTAGGCAGATATTTCTTCAAGTCATATTGCATCAGTCTAATTGCAATTGCAATTTCTCTTTCATCAGTGCCAACGCAGGGTTATTCTTCGCCATCTGCTTATATATATCCTCTGCTGTAAATGCCATCTGGTCTGGAGCGTAGTGCTTTAATGTGAGTTGCATACTCAGATGGTCGTTTTGCAGTTTATCCCGCATACATTGCAGCAGCATAGGCAATGTCTTTTGCATCTCTTCCAACTGCCATTTATTGGGCATCTCCAGTTTTAAACTCAGATCATCGATGATGGTAGGTGTATAGGCCTCCAATAAAGGTAGGATGCGTGTATTCGTTTTGAATTGTTCTTGTAGACCAACCCACGCATCCACGAGTTGGTCATGTGTAAAAGGGTTGTTGCGCTCCTCCCGTGGCGCAGTGTTGCTCGCTGGCGCTGCTTCTGTTTTCTCCTCCGATGGTTTATTCTTCGCAAATCCTATATTCAATCCTATCGTAGGTATCTGCGGTATCTCCACATTCGGAATCGCCGCCTTCACAGGCTCTTTCACAACCGCTTTCTCCGGACTAACCGCCTTCACCGGACTAACCGGACTTGCCGGACTAACCACCTTCACCGGCTCTTTCACCGGTTGCACGGGTTGCACTGGCTGAGCCACCACACCCAATTGGCATAACTTAACCAATGCCAACTCCACCGTCAATCGTTTATTGCGGGCTGTGCGGTAATTGATATCGCAGGTATTGACTATATCGAGTGCTTGGAAGATCCATAATGGTGCGCATTGCGCGGCTTGTGCCGCATAGCGCTGGCGAATAGCATCGGATGTTTCCAAGAGTGGCAATGTCTGCACATCTTTGCTCACCAGCACATCGCGTAGATGCTGAGCAAAACCCACCACGAACTGCGCCGCATCGAATCCATGATTGAGCACATCATTGAGCAGCAAAAGTGCATTGGATACATCGTGACGCAATGCATGGTCCACCAATTGGAAATAATAATCGCTATCGAGCACATTGAGTACCTCTATTGTGCGCTCATAGGTAATCTCCTTGCCGCAGAATGCCACTAATTGATCAAAGATTGACAAGGCATCGCGCATACCGCCATCGGCTTTTTGCGCCACCACATTGAGTGCCTCTTCCGATGCCGTGATACCTTCCTTAGCCGCCACTGACTGCAGATATGCAATCGTGTCTGGCACTGTGATACGACTAAAATCATACACCTGGCATCTACTCAAAATAGTAGGCAGCACTTTGTGCTTCTCTGTGGTAGCAAGTATAAAAATGGCATATGATGGGGGTTCCTCTAATGTCTTAAGCAGCGCATTGAATGCACCCGTGGATAACATATGCACCTCGTCGATGATATACACCGAGTATTTACCTATCTGCGGCGGGATACGCACTTGCTCAATGAGCGAACGGATATCTTCCACCGAGTTGTTACTCGCCGCATCCAATTCATGGATATTATACGATCGCTGCTCATTGAATGCCTTGCATGACTCACATTCATTACATGCGTCAAACCCATTTACAGGTGTTAGGCAGTTGATTGTTTTTGCGAAGATACGCGCGCAGGTGGTTTTACCCACTCCTCGCGGACCGCAGAATAAGTATGCATGTGCCAGATGGTTCTGCTTGATTGCATTCTGCAGTGTCTGTGTCAGGGCTTGCTGACCCACTACAGACTCGAATGTCTGCGGTCTATATTTCCGCGCTGATACAATGTAATTTTCCATATATGATTGTATAAATATATTTCTCTTTCTCTATCGTCTCACATCGTACATCATCCTTCGTACATCGTACATCGTACATCGTACATCGTACATCGTACATCTTCTCCATTCCTTCAATGCCTATTCCTTGCCATTTCACGATAGCTTCTTTTTGTGTCCAGAGGTGTGTGAACATTCTATCAGGGTTTGCCGACTGGCTTATCTGCGCCTGTTCTTCTTCGTTCATCACTCGCGCCACGAGTTCGGTTTTGGCTGATCGTATCGATTCGATATCTATCCCCACTTCTTGGTCTGCTATCGCCACTGCGATTGCTTCGCGGCAGTGACTGATGGAGAAATAAGTGGTGTCATCGCTGCCTGTGAGGAATGGTTTGCCATGTGCATTATAGCGCCATTCGCTGGGGGTGTGCCCTAATAGGTTTTGCAGCATAAGCCATGACTGCAAACAGCAGTATTGACCGAATACATGCTTGTATTGCAAAGCTTGTTGTCGTCTCTGCTCATTCACGAGTGGCATCATGCGTTTCACTTCAGCCTCCGTGCATTGACTCATATCGTCCCAAATAGCTATTTTCAGCATTCCGCTGCAAAATTAGTAAAAATATTGCATATATGCAAATTTTTGTTGAATGTGTAATGTGTAATGTGTATTTTTATTTAATCCCTCATTCGTTAACTCCTTAATTCGTTAACTCCCCAAATCGTACATCGTACATCCCCTACACCCTACACCCGCAGGACTCTTTTCCACCCAATACTCAGATACACCACTCGCGCTAATAGATGCGCGAAATAGGCCACATACAGCGCTTGCACACCCCATACCGTATGCAATCCTGCATAGGATATCACAAATGCGATAGCGGCGTAAATCATTGCATTGCGTATTTGTTTGCCTGCCGTAGCTCCCACATAAATACCATCCCACATAAATGCTAATGTGGAGATGATAGGCATCGCAATGAGCCAACCCATATAGCGTATCGAAGCGGCCAGCACATCGTGGTCATCCGTCAGCAAACCGATGCACTCCTCACCCCATAGCGCATAGATGAGTGTAAAAAACAATCCCACACCCATACTCCACCGAAACAACAATCGCACACACCTCTCCAATTCCGTACATCGTACATCGTACATCGTACATCGTACATCGTCCTTCCCTTTCCCTTCTCCAATGATTTTTCCCACCAATGCTTCGCCAGCGTAGGCAAAACCATCCACGAAGAAAGAGAAGAGCATGAATAATTTCATCAGTATGCTACTCACTGCTAGTTCGGTATCGCCGTAATAACCTGCGATGGATGTGAATCCCACATACACCACCATGAAGCATAGCGAACGGATGAAGATATTACCATTGAGGCGCATGAATGATTGGAGTTCTTTATCCCACCCCATCTCTCGCCATGACAATCGGATACGATAGCGGTAGGCAAGCAAAGCAAAAGCCAGTATCAGTCCGCTGTATTGCGCGATGAGTGTTCCCCATGCCACTCCCACTACGCCGAGCGGTGTGTATACTGCCAGTAGATAACTCGCCACCATATTCACCACATTAACCAGTATATCCACTGCCATTGGGCTGCGTGTATCTTGCATACCGATGAACCATCCCTTGAATGCCATGAGACTCAATGTGGCGGGTGCTGCCCATATACGCACATAGAAATAGTTCTTCGCCATCTCTGCCACTTCAGCCGAACAAGGTACGACGGCCAGTACGGCGGTCACGAAGAACCATTGAATGGTCCATATCAATAGCGCTGCACCACCTGCGATGGTCAGGCTCTGCTTCAGCAATCGCGATGTCTCTTCCCCGCATTCCACTCTTGACTCTTGACTTTCCACTTTCTTACATCTAACATCTAACATTTGACATCTAACATCTGACATCTGACATTCTTTCCCATATGCTTGTGCTGTCATACCGCTGGTGCCAACGCGTAGAAAGCCGAAGTTCCAGTATAGTAGGTCAAAGAGCATGGTACCGATAGCGATGCCTCCTATGGCGGCTGCATTGCTGATATGTCCCACGATGGCGGTATCCACCAGTCCCACTAATGGGATGGTGATATTAGCCAATATGCTCGGCACTGCCAGTCGTACTATTTGTTTATTCAATGACATCTAACATCTGCAGGATTTGGTTCAATAAATGCACATAGTAAAATGGAATGCTCAGTAAGCGGAAAGATTTACCTTTAGGCGTTTGCAATTCATCTATTTGCATCGGTTGATTCCAGACGCGTAGTGCTATATTCGTAGGTGCTTCATCCATAAAAATTTGCAATGACCTTAGATGCGAATTATGTCCAGCCTTCACTTCTACAGGTATAATCTGTCCTTGGTAAACATACACAAAATCCAGTTCTGAAGTAGCATTGTTCTTATTGCGCACCCAAAAGTCGCGGTGTGCATCCGCGTCTGTGGTATTAGACAGTAGTTCTTGAGCCACTATTTGTTCTGCTAATTTGCCGCGCCAAGCATCCATAATATTCACAGAAGACATCACTTCTTGTTGAATATTAGCTACATAATTAATCAAGCCCATATCCAACCAAAAAAGCTTCGGTTTGCGGCGATTTTCCTGAATCATTGGCAGTTGGTAAGTTGTTATCGGATATGTCAGTTCCAACAAATAAGTGCGTTCCAGCGTACGCAAAGCTTCCCCCATCTCACGCGCCTTATAATTAGACTCCGCAAAATTACCCAATGTGATTTGTTCAGTGGAATATATCCACCCTTTTTTCAGAAGCAAACGAATCACAT
>CALATT010000019.1 GCA_937891905.1 uncultured Bacteroidales bacterium
CCCACACATTGCCCGTGGGTAGAGTGCTGTGGTTAAGAGCGTATAAGCAAGTGTCAATCTCTTTCTTATACACATGTGCGAGTAGCAAGTGGTTAATCGTAGGACCAAACCACTGACGGGTATCTCCCTCCCACGCCTTGTAATTCCAGCAGTATTTAGCAACAGGAGCGCCTACGATTTTTTGACTGTCAACCAAAGGCACTTGGAATCGTTTTGTATATGTAGCACCATTCCATGTGTAGGCGATGGATGTGTTTACTCCATCGGTAATGGTTTCGTCATTATCCACTACATATACCTGTTGATCGTATTGGAGCGTGCGATTAGCTGCTATCATCTCTGCATGGGTGGCAAAGTGAATACATGGGATAGTCGCCCAATTTGTCTCCGTGTCGTTAGCATCCCATTGTTTCCATCCCAATACATCGGGATCGGCAAACAATAGCGTTCTGCGCGTATTCTCGTAGCCTGCAAAAATAAGGTTATTTTGCAGCACATTGATAAATGAGCCCGTTTGTTGTGCAAACAATCCCGTCACCACACTACCCGTCGTGCCATATTGCAACGATGTAAATGTAGGCGAGATGACGAATGATTCATACGGAGTAATGACAGCGGGTACAGCCTGCTCGGGTTGTGTTCCGTGCTTGTCGATGTACAGTTGCCATTCTCCTGCAGAGTACTTTGTGCCACTCTTGCCGATGAGGCATACCTCGTGAGATGAGGTCATGCTAGCGATGACCTCTGCGAGTTCCGAGAGTTTGGTATTTGCGACATCTGCACCTTTATTCATAAGTACCTCGTAAATCTTATAGAGGCTAGAATTAAGTGCCTGCAGCTTTACTGCAGCATTGCCCTTTATCTCTTCCCTATTGGCCTCATCCAATCCCGCTGCAATCACTTGCATCACAGCAAAAGAATCGATATTTTGCAAACACCAATCTTTTACCGCCTGCAGCAGCATGGTCATTATGTCCTCTACTTGACCCGTGGTCATTGCTCTATCTTGATTGTAATTCATTTTTTCATTCTGCTAATAGTTGATTGATTTTGTTATTCATGTGAGCCTTAAAAGCATTGTATTCAGCTGCAGTAGCCAATTCAATGCCTCCTCCATCGTTTTTAGTTCCAATCATTACCTCTAGTTGTGCAGTTTGGATAACTGGAGTAATGTTAATAGAACCTTTATCCTCGATGTTTACAACCAAATTGATAGTATCCATATTATGTTTCCTCCGTGATAGGTTTATACACTATATTGATACCCGTGGGAGTGCTGTAGGCAGTTCTGCGTTGCTTATCTTTGTCGATAATCAGAATATCCATCATCAATGCACCTCTCATTTTTTTTGTGTCCTCGGATGGCAATACGCCGCTAGCCTTTGAGCCTGCTATCTCCATGGTGTGATACCCGCTCTTCGTGCCTATGGTATGCCTCGAGATGAAAGATGTATTCGTATAGAAATAGATAATCAATTTCTCTACCTCAGTCATATCCGGCACTAATCCCGTTTGGGCTACATCGAAATTGAAAGAAATGCTTTCTCCTTGAATCTTATCCATAGTGATATTAAAAAATTAAGGGCATGCACACTGTCATGCATGCCCCGTGGTTAGTGATTGGTTACTCATTGACAAATTCAAAGCAGCCTCGGAAGAATCGCTCAAACTCTCCTAAATCGAAGATTGTAGGGTGGTTAGGAGCAAACCATTTGAATTCGATACTCCATCCGATTTTTGCGCCCAAATCATCTGCGATTTCGTTCTTAGCTGTGATACGCACAGGCTCTTTCACGAAATGCAATTTAGATGAGGTCTTGAATAGCATTTTGAATTTCTTGCGAGCCGCTCTATCCCAAAACTCTTGGTTAGGTGCATAGGTTGGATCAACGAATGAGCCTGTATGGTCGTAGCCCAAAAGTCGCTCAGCCTCATCGCCTACACCTGCACCCATCTTTGGTGCACCACCATCGTATGAGCCGCTAGTCTCAGGGATAACAGTTGCCTGTCCGCTTTGAATGAGCGCCTCTACCTCGGTGTCGGTTGGAGTGTCGGATAACTCGGCGGTGTGGTCAATTAAGATTACACCACGCACGCGAGCAAATTCGTTCTCGCACGCATCGCATTCGTGTGTTACGCTAACACCGTCTGCGCAGTTGTTATTGTACTTAATCATTTTGTAGTTTGTTTATAGCACGATAATTGCATCGGCTTGTTAATACTGTATTTGATTCTAAATAGAAAATAATCGGGCTTGATGAAAAATTCAACGCCTGCAAACTCCGATGAAAATACCTCGTTTCGGTCGAATGATGTTTCAGTAGGCTTGCAATTATTCCTCAGTAAAATAGAGGCTAGCAGATTCTCCAAATCAAATTGATCGTAAACCTTGCGCTTGCCACATACCACGATGGACATGTTCGTTTGTCTTGTTGCTTTAGGATAATCTCCTACTCCTCCAGCATTAGCAGTTGAGTACCCATTCGCAAAAACTCGATGGTAGATACCCACATCGTATTTGTCATCAAATAGGTCAGTTTGGCATTCCCCCGAATTTTCTACAAGAGCAGGCGCTTTGCCATTGGGGCTAATAGGCACAATCTCCGCAATGCCTCTTATGGACAATTTGCAGCCCTTTAGAGCGTTGCTTATAGCCTCGTTAATAGTTTTTACTGTCTCACGCATTGAAATGTTCATTTATATAGTTTTCTCCGATTTTATTTACCATATCCCGCTCCCCTGCAGTAGGACTGAATATCTTTTTCTTATAGGTCTCCTCGCACCATCTAGCTTTTTGTAACTGCTCGCTGGTAGAGTAGCCTATACCCGTTCCATTAGGAATTGGATAGAGAATCATTGCATTTTCCATCGTTCTCGTTAGGGACAAAACAACCTTGCTACCCTCTAATCGCCCATGCTTTGGGCGTGTGTACTTGACATAGGCAGGAGAATACGCACCGATAGGACCACCGTCCGATGCTTTGCCATCTACATGGATGCGTTGGCGCATGGCAGCCATGAGGGATGTTGCTTGTAGGCGCGTCATTTTATCCACATCTACTGCACTGAGTTTTTGGTGCACGGTGGTTAAAACCTCCTCGAGATTGCTTTGTATCGTTATCATGGGAGTGTAGGATGGAATGATACTAATGGTCTCCCCTCGGGTTTACATTCAAAACATGGGGATTGATGGATGTCTATGTTATTGACCGCTGTTGTTAATTCTTGCTCAAATTGTCGCTCAAAGTGTGATTTTAACTCAGCGGCTTTGTCTTGCAGGATGGTAGTGTAAGAGTTCATTCGGCTGCTTGTCGTTCTTGTGCGCATGAGTTCTGCACCCATGATATACCATAAGGCAGTCGCCAATAGGTCTTTGTTAGAAACGATAAGGCATTCGCATTGCTCTCTCTTGTTTACACGATGTGCGATGTTTACCTCTCGGATAAATGCAGTACGGAATCTCAGCAAAGCCCTCTGCTCGATTTCCTCCCAAAGTTTCATGCCTCCGCCCTCATCCAATGTGAGTTTATCCAAGAAATCCACCGAGATATCAGGCAGAGCATCTACATAGAGCCCCGACTCTGCTGTAGATGCTGCGCTTGATAATCCTATATAGCCTTTGAGTTGGTTTATCATACTCTATGGTTAGGCTTGAGCTGGCAAGGTTGCATCCTTTGCCATGTAGTGCAAAGAACCGTTTACGCCTTTCAAAACATCGTTGTCGCCGAATACATCATCAGGAGCATTAAACAAACCGTAATGCTTAGAGAGAGTGATACCCCATCCACGGTCACGAATAAGGCGACCTTCGCCATCGCGTTCAGGACAATCGTAGTATTTTAATTGCGCATCGAGCATGAGCTCGGTAAGCGTGCCATTTGCGAGAGTTACAGGGATAGGCAGAGTAAAGAATAAACTTCCACCACCGCCACGGTCGCCTGCATAGTCGCCAACATTCTTATTCCAATCTACCAAACCTACAAGGCCTTTAGCAAATACGCCGAAATGGTCTTTACCCCACTTGCTTGCGGTCTTAGGGTCGTAGTAAACATTCAAAGGCAGAGAGCCGATACCGCTGTCATCAGTACCTTTGAGTTTTTGGTAACGATCATATGCGCTAATTACACCGCTACCGCAAACCAACAAATCGCCCTCGATCTCGTTCATTTGAGCATCCTCCAAGAGTTTTACCACGCCATCGTTAAGTTCAGCAGTCTTGCCCAAGTTGATAGTTTGCACAGTTTTTACAAGTCCGTATGCTGCATTTGCGCCCCATTTGGTTGCTTGTGCTGCTACGAGCTGACTATCCATGTGCTGGATAAGGCCGTTTACTTTAACCACGATAGTCTTATAGAGTGCGGTCATCATTGGCACGGTCAAATTCTCAGGGTTCTTACCGTTATTGGTAATCTCCATAGTCTTAGTCGCCTCTACTTGATATTTACGCATATCAGCATCAGAGATGAAAATACCAATCTTAGAGAATAAATTGCGCTCAATGGTCGCCTCTTTCCATTCGGGAACGATAGGCGTTTCGCAGTCGTCAATAGTGGTTACATCAGCCTCAGTGCCGCGTTGCATGTAGCGCAATTTGATTTGTTCGTCTTGACCGTCACGCCATGCGGTAATGTTTTTAATCTCGGTGATGGCGTTATTCTCCATCAACATCTTAGTAAATCCCACAGGTGATACCTTAGTTTGTGGGTCGTTAATGCCTGCAATAACAGTGATATTCAAAAGCAGGGCTTGTACAAATCCAATTAAATCCATGTGTTTAATGTTATTTTAGGGTTTTACTTTTGCAGGTCAGCAATACTGTTGCTAATCGATGCCACAAGGCTTTGAGGGATTTGTGGCGTAGTAGGTTGTGTGTCAATTACCTTTTGGATTGGCTGTTGAGTAGGTTGCTGCTTACCTGCTGTACTTACTCGCAGCATCTTAGAATCTGCGAGGACTTTGTCGGCAAAGCTGCTGAATGAAACAGGCTTGAAACCCTCATCCATATAGTCGAGAGTAGGGTTTGCGGCTTGCTTGAGGCGCAGCGTGCCATTGTCATTTATTGCGATTACTCCCTTTTCTTTGAGCATAGCATCCACAAGATTGCGCGCTGTCATTACATTGACATTGCGAGGGATGGCATCGTTAGCATAAGGTTTGTCGCCAAGTTCCGCATCAATCAGCATGCTGAGCAATTGGCTCTCATGTGCCTGCTTAAGCTGCGCAATCTCGCCGTCTTTTGCAGCGATAGCAGTTTGCAGTTGTGATTGCAATTGCTGGAGTTGCTGGTTAAGTTGGTTTTCTTTCTCCGATGGCTGACCATTTTTATTTTTCTCGGCATCGATGAGAGATTGCATTTTGCTTGCAATAATCTCTGCGCGCTTGTAAGTGGATTTCTCTGCTGCGAGTTCAGTTTCAAATCCGAATTGCTTAGCGATCGCATCGAGGCGCTCATCAACACCTTTCAAAATGATAGGTTTGAAATGGTTTTGCACATCAGAATTATTTTTCGCACCATCCAACGACATCAGCCCCGTGTTGAGGAGGTTTGCGAGGTCATCGTGAATCTCCGCTTGCGTGAGTTGATCGTTAGCTAGTAACGAAACGAGATGGGGGTTTTGTTGCGCACCTAATTTGGCGGCCATAGTATTGAGAAACTCTCCGATTAACATAATTGTGTTTGTTTAGATGGTTACTTTTTGGTCTTGCTGGTCTTCTTTGCAGCAGGTTTCTTTTTGTCGGCTGGCTGCTCATCAGCAGGTGCCTCGTCTGCATTTGCAGGTTGCTCATCTGCATCAGCAGGTTTTTCAGCATCCGAGGATTCCTCGGCAGTTGATTCCGCTGTGTCGGCTGGCTGCTCAGTCTTCTTTCGTTCCTGGGCTGCTAATCGCTCGTCACGCTCTTTCACTTCGGGAAATTCTTTGTAAATCTCCTCTACTGTGGGCTCAGTAATCGCACATCCTTGCGATTGATAAAATTGCTTGTTAGTTGCAAGCAATACAAAATTCTTGCCACCATTGGTGGTCACTTTGATGTAATGTTTTGTGTTTACCATAACTTGAAAAGTTAAAAATTCGCTGCAAAGTTAGTTATCAAAATGATAAAAAACAAATAATTTGAGAAAAAAAGCAAAAAAAATAGTAAATTATTTGCGTAGTAAAAAATAATTCACTATCTTTGCAACCGTATTTGAGTATGCGAGCAGACTTTCATATAGGAGAACGCGTCAGAGAATTACGCAAACAGCGTGGTTTTTCCATGTATAAATTATCCCTCACAAGTGGGATAAGTATAGGTCATCTCCAGCGTATAGAATCAGGGAAAACAAGCCCCCAAATATCTACGCTCGAGAAATTGCTCGGTGCTTTGGATGCGACAATTACCATTGAAATCTTATAGTTATGTTAGGTGCAATTATTGGCGATATTGTGGGGTCGCGTTTCGAGTTTAATCCCACAGGCGGGTTGCCATTTGAGTTATTCACACCGCAATGCGATTTTACCGATGACACTATTTGTACGGTGGCTATTGCGGATGCTCTCTTGAGTAAAGAACCCGATTACAAATCATCCCTAGTTAAATGGTGCAAGCGTTATAATCGCCCGATGGGTGGTTATGGTGCGTCTTTTGCCCGATGGATAGATAATCCTGTTCCGTATTGGTCATATGGTAATGGAGCGGTCATGCGTATCTCCCCGATCGGGTTGCTGTTAGATGATTTGCGCAATATCTTTAATGAGACTGTGCTAGCTACTGCTATCAGCCACAACCATGAGGATGCTATCCGTCATGCGTGCGCTGTGAGTGCGACAATCTATAATCTCAAACATGGCATGAGCAAAGAGGATGCTATCTCCAAAGCAGCTGCTTATTTGGATTTGGAGAAATTGCCCGAATTTATCCCGCAATCTAATCCGTTTAATGAGACTGTTTACAATTGCGTTCCTGTGGCGTTCTCTTGCCTATTTCATAGTACCGATTTTGAGAGTGCCATCCGCAATGCAATAGAGATAGGCGGAGATGTGGATACCATAGGCGCATGCGTTGGTGGCATGGCAGAGGCTTTATACGGGATTCCAGCGCATATCAAAGAGCGTGCAATGGAATATCTCCCCGATGATATGAAAGAGGTTGTAACTAAATTTTATGAGCGATATGGAAAATAAAAAAGAGGCTGGATTTTCTATCCATAAGGATCCGCACATGGTGTGGAAAGATAATCGTATTTGCAGTAGGTGTTTGAATCGTATGCCTTTGCAGGGTACTGAATGCGATGTCTTCGATGATGTCGAGGATGTAAATAATGCAAAACGCAGTGGCGAATGTGAGTTCTTTCTCGAGAGAGAGGGCGAATAAAAAAGAGGGTTGCAAAACCCTCTTATTTTTTCATTCTACATCTTAACACTAGGTATCTTCCATCATCTTTTGCAGATAAGAAAACTAGTTCCGTTGAACGACCGAATACAACCTCGCTCTCTTCATAATTTCTAGTGATATATATCGGAGTATTAGGCTCTACCTCGATTTCTAATTTTACCGACCTTATATCTTTGAAATAGTTAATATGCTCATTTGTGGATGCTGACATATATGCAGGGTCTTTTGAGAGCGATGTTCCTCCTTTTACTGACTGTAATTGTCTATATAATTGCCTTATATTACTGCCTGTAAATGCATTAGTATCAAATAAGCTGTTCAGTGCTTTAGCATCCACATATCGCGTTACTCTTATAGGGATAGGCAAGGAGAATTCAGCAATCTTTTTATCCAGCAGTTTTATAGTTTTTATATCATCCGTAGTTAAGCCAGCTCTTTCCAGCTTATATGCATTTTGAGAATCTATACTGCCTGTTACATTTGAATCTCTAAACGCCCTGTTTATGTAGAAACTATTTCCTGTATGGACATATCCGCCTCGTCCATTATGGCCACCTCCTCTTTGTGTATGATTCCATAATTGATCTTTCTCTGCTTGCGTTTCAGGTTTCACAGCCGTATATATATACTCATGTTGGTCTCCTTGAAAATGGATAAATCCATTATCTACCACTACATCCCTTTCATCAATCATGTGTCCTATACTTTTCATATAGTCCATGAAATCTTTTTTGGTTTCGGCGGCTGTTTTAGGTGTGAAATCACTTGCTATTTTTGTCTTGACTTTCTTTGCATCTCTCCTAGATTTTTGTGCCTCTAATTGTGCTACTTTCTTTGCTAGGTTATTAGCGGCTGATGTAAGTTGAGCGATTGATGTGTTATCATCTGCAAAAAGGTCGTCAAACTTATCTAGCAGCGTGTCTAACTGTGGACTTCTTGAATGTTGAGCAAATGCGATTTGGTCTTTGATGCTGTCTTTTACTGACATCATGCTGATACGATGCTCTATTAATTCGAGACGCTTTTTATAGGCCTCTTGTGAGATTTGCCATGTCTTAGGGTATCTCTTTTTGCCACGATCTTCTCTACCCATCCATTTTATTTCGTACTCCAATCCGTCTTTCATTGCCTTTAATGAGGCTGGAGAATTGAAATCCCAATCCCATCGGGATAGGGTTTTCGAAATACCCGCATGAGTTTGCTCTAGCTCTGCAATTGATATTGTCTTATGCAGCTCTCGAGCATTAGGGATAAGGTCGGTAAGAGCCTGCTCTCTGCGTTTCATTTCTGCTACTGCTTGAGCAATCTCTCTAGATGCTTGCTGAATAGTATTGCGGTCGCCCTCCTGCATTGCTTTTTGCAATTTGGAGTAATCTACATCGTTTACTTTTTTAGCGGCTTGTAGGACATTTTTAGCGGTCTTATCTATGAGGGCATTCTTCTTTTCTTGCTCAGCTTTTATTCTTGCCTCCTCCTCGGCTTTCTTTTGAGCCTCGATTTCCTCTTTGGTTGGTTGCTTTGGTTTTTCAAACTTAGCACGGATTTCAGCAGGCACCATCTCTTTAGCGATTGGCACGAGTTGATGGCGACAGTTCCAGCCGCCTACATTAACGAGGAAATTCTCGGGCGTTGTACCCTCTATCAATCCATGAGGCAATCCCGTTTTATCATAGATGGCGCATTCGTGTCCGTCTATCTTGCCTGCGAGGATGTCTGCAAACTCGGATATGTGGATATACTTTTTCTTGGTCATGTGGGCGCAAAACTCTCGGGTCGTTTCGATGGTGCTACCCGTGTACATGAACCATTCGCATCCTAAGTCATCCGTCACGAGTTTGTTGTTTTGCCCCGTATATTGCCCTAGAGCGGTTACTGCATAGGTCTTGGCATATTTGCTCAGTGCGCCCTGCGATGTCTCCGTAGAGAGCAAATAAGCGTGCATTTCGCTGACTATATCCGAATACTTTGCCCCCGTGGTTACTGCACGCAGTAGCATATCGGATATTTTGCCCGTTACATTAGCAGATAATCCCGCACCCGTGAGGTTGTTTGCCACATTCTGCGCTGCTAGGGATTTCATAAGTTCAAACTTTGAGCTAGCCCCCATGTGATAGTTCGTGTGCGCTACAAAGTTGCTCGAGAGGCTATCAAAGTATTTCTTTTGCTCATTGTAGATTTTATCAAACGCCCCGATCAACTTAGCTACGCCTGCAAGAAATTGCTTATTGTTGGCTATCTTTGTTAGTCGGGTTTTGATTACACCTATCTTCTTTAAGTTAGATATGGTGGTTTTGATATTACCATGCGCATCCGTTTCTAGCCCCTTGATAAGGCTGAGAGTTTCTTGGAGAATCTTTTTCTCGCTTGCCTCTACAACCTTATCAAAGTCAGCCGATGCACCATCTATAATATCAAATATAGGATGGAATGATTTTGCCATGATTACTCATCAATTTCGTGTTGTTGCTCTTGTATTTTAGGGATAATCGGCTGTTGCATGCTGATTACCTCTTGCGCTGGTTCATTCTCCTTTTTGATTTCCTGGGCGTATTTCTTCATTACCTCCATCTTGGCTGCATAGTCCTTTGTGGCGAAATTACCATCCTCTGCCATAGCCCTGCGCACAAAGGTTTGTATATTGCAAGATATGATATAATCAATCTCCGTTATACCCCCATTGGATAGCATGGTCATTTTGTCCTCCTCTTTGATTCCGAATAGAGGGTCGAGGTCGAATGTAGTCTCTACCTGCTCTGCAATCTCAGGGGATGTATTAAAGAGTTTTTTCGCATAGTCAATCTCCATCTCACGCAAGATAACAGGGTTTACATTGGATTGCTTAGCGGTGGATAACTCCGCCATGAGTACCGATGTGTTTAGGATGTTGAATTTCGTAGGTACATTGATACTTGGCAGCATCGCCTTTCGTTCCTCTTTGTTAGGCACGATGATTGAGTAACGATATTCCCCGATGAAATAATATACACGGTCGAGAATGCGCACCATGTTCTCTGCTATGGTGTTCACAAAGTTATTAAACTCATCACGGTCAAACTCCTTAGCAGTTCCCGATTGAGCAGTAGGCACATAGGATAAAAACTCCATGTGTACTGCGCTGAGCGCATTGCGGATGTGCTTTTCTACTCGCTCATCTTGCAAGCGTGCTATATCCGTGGATTTTTGTATGTAGCCGATTGGTGGGGTTGGCGCTTGCGATTCTCCTGCTTTGGCGTTGTCGATAAGATACATGCCATATGGGGAGCGGTTAAGGATTGAGCCCGTTCCGTTGCATCGTGGACATTTTACCTCTTTGCCCTCTTTCATAATTGTTCCCGAGCCTACACAGTCAGGGCATTCCGTTGTAGCAAAAGCATAGCGCTCGCTATACATGTGTTGCACGATTTCAGCCTGCAGGTCGGAATACTCTCGAGCAGCCTCATCCAAAAACGGAACCATGCCAGCAAGATAACTCTCATAGATGGTTTCGTTATTCGCTCTACCTTTGCGGATACCTCCGACCTTAAAAGCAGGGATTTCGCCGATATTGTGGTCTAGTTCTACAGTAGGCACAGCCTCGTTGCCTGTTCGTTGCTCATACTTGATGAATTGCGTAGGAGTGAGGACATAGAAGATTGAGCCATCTTTCGTGCGTGTTCCGTTGTGGGTTGTATATGTGAGCGTGTCGCGTGATTTGAGCACAAGGTATTCCCCTGCTTGATACTCCACGATTTGATCACTCTCGAAAAACTCTGCAACGGGCTGGATATACTCCGTCTCTTCCTCTGCGATGGTCTTAGGAATGACCGCTACGATTCCGTTAGGGTCGATGAGGGATAGTCTAAGCAGTTCAGAGAACGCCCAATTCGTTATGCTGGTATATTCGGGATATTTCTCCTCACAGTACTTTTGCAGGGTTTCCTCCTTGGCAATCTTTGAGCTGATTTTATCCGTGTCATATTGCACGCTCCAATCGCTTGCACGGCGGATTTTCTCCAAAGATGCTACAACCTTGCTGAGTGGGGTCTTTGTGATAGGTACATAGATTTTCGTGCGGTACTCTTTTACCTCTTTCGATTCGGATGGTCGCCTCTTTACGATCATCTCCTCGAGGTCGCCATTGATGTGGCGCTTGAGTTGTTTGCATACATCCATGCACTTGCTCCTGTTAGCATAAGGGAAATTGCCCTGCAGCATTTTTCTAATAAACTCGGTCGAGAGTTTTGTTTGTGTTGGTGTGTTCATAATTTTATCCGTGGTTAGAATTTCGTTGATTGATGTTTGCTTGCATTTTGAATGTGGCCATTGCTAGCTTTGTGCCGCATTCGGTTTCGGTGTACTCATCCCAATTAACCTCATAGGATTCGGACCGCACTAGGGATTCGCCATCTATAGAGATATTATCACAGCAGAGAGCGATTACATTCTTCTCGTGCCAATCCTCATGGATGTACTCCGTTTGTGCCTCATACTCTTTATTGATGGTGGCATGAATAACGATTCTCTTACCCGATAGGGTTTCATATATCTTATCCGATTGTTTGAGTTGAGGCTTGCGCAGTACGATAGGCAGCATTAGCTGGAGATATGGGTGCGTTCCGTCTGCAAGCAGAGGCGAGAATGGGAACCCGAATGCATCCTCATCGCATGAATATCGCACCTCTGCATACTTGTGAGGTTGTACTCGCTGCAATAGGTTGCTATACACGGTCTCGCCTTTGTATTGGTCAGTAAATACGATGGTCGAGTGTTTAACATAAACGGTTTGATTGAGTAGCTCGGTTGTTACTTGAAACTCTGCATTGATGGTAAACACATCCCCATCGTACATTACTCCTTGAAAAACCATATCCTCGGTTTGTTCGCTACTGTAATCTTGGAATAATGTTTGCCCTGTGTTCTCAGATACCACCTTTACGCTACCCACGATGCCATAGGGCACACCGTTAGAGCCTACTCGATAGATTCGGAATTTTGGCACGCGTATAGTGTAGAATGTAGTGCCTTGCACCTTTAGTTTTGCAAGTTGCTGGGTCATTTTCGTTCCTACTGAACCCGTCACCGTGAGAGGATACTCATTATTCTCATATCCATAGGTTACATAAACCTTGCGATATGATGGCGTGTAGCGCAAACGGAAACACGCTCCTGGGCGTACCGTTGAGAGGTCTTGCAATGTAGCAAGCTGATAGATGCTATCTGCTCCCTTATCGTTTAATCGTGCTATCTGCGCTGCATCCGATTTGATTAGGATTCCGTCAGGAGTAATGATGTCGATTTGAGGGTTACTACCTCCCTCTATAAAGAACGCTGTTTGCATTCCATCTCCCACAGGCAAAGGCATGTCGCAAGTGGGTATTTCGGGCATTGCCCCAAATTGGATAAATTGATGTTCTAACATATTAGTTTGCTTTTGGGATTAACTTTAATTCTGCCTCATCCTTAAAGAATGAGTATGTCATTTCT
>CALATT010000020.1 GCA_937891905.1 uncultured Bacteroidales bacterium
TTATCGCTTCTACTTGCGTCTTTTTGGTGCTACCATGCAAGGGGATGGAGCGGAGCGCTCTATCATCGCTGCACTGGAGGCAATTGAAGCCGATAGCGAACCATGGGATGCGGTAGTAATCATTCGCGGTGGAGGTGCCACTACGGACCTCAGTTGTTTTGACCGTTATACCTTATGTGCAGTCTGTGCACAGTTCTCGCTACCTATTTTGAGCGGTATAGGACATACGCGCGATATCAGCATACTGGACATGGTGGCACACAAAGCGCTCAAGACTCCCACTGCTGTAGCCGAATGGCTTATTCATCGCATGGACGAACAGAAAGAGCGTCTCAACCAACTCTCGGTTGCGCTCCAGCGCACAGCAGAAAGACAAGTGATGATACGCAGACATCGCGTGGAACTATTGGCACAGCGCTTAGCTGCTTGCAATCCCGAACGCATATACAAAATGGGTTATAGTCTGCTCACCAAGGATAATCATATCGTGCGCAGTATCAGCGATTTACAATCGGGCGATCGTATTATCACACACCTACAAGATGGACAAGTATCATCTATTATCGAATAGGTATGAAAAAGAACTATTCTCCTCTTAATCGCGAGCAATATATCGGCGCTGCTATACTATTTAGTATTGCTATCTGCGCATGGCTTTTTGTAGCCTTATGGCCGCAAAAACCATTACCTAAACTGCCCGAAGTAGCGAGTACCAATAACGACTCTATTCGGCAGATGCGTTGGGAGCATAAGAAAGACTCTTTTCGTCGTGCCGATTCTATCCGTTATGCTCAATGGGCGGCAGAACGCGAGCAGCGTTATGACTCGTTTCGGCATGTGGACTCGCTGCGCTTTATCCAATGGAGTGCCGAACGCCAATTACGCTATGATTCGTTCCGCCTCGCCGACTCGTTATGGCGGGATTCTGTGGGATGGAGATACCCCAAACATATCAAGAAAGATACTATTCTCAATCTCAACACCGCCGACACCACCGAACTGCAATACATACGGGGTATTGGGCGCTACACAGCCCGGCAGATCATCGCTTATAGAGACCGATTAGGTGGTTTCTATTCTACCGCACAATTATCGGATTCCACACTAGCACGCTTTCATGTAGATACCTTACAAGCGCATTTCTTCGTTTTGCCCAATGAGGTCAAACAGATACCTATCAACCATTGCTCGCTCAACACTCTCGCGCGACATCCTTATTTGCGATACGCGCAAGCGAAGGCTATCTATGAACTGCGCAGAAAACGCATCTCGTTAGATAGTATTGACGAGTTATCTACTCTCCCCCAATTATCCACCGAAGACCTCACCCGCCTCGCACCTTACCTCTGCTTTGAATAGCACTCACTTCACTTCTTGTCCTTGCAGGGTGTAGGTGGAGATATATTTTCCACTGAAAGCAACTTTTTTCTAACACTCGCAAATAATTTATAAAAAAGTTGCATATATCAATTATTTTTACTACCTTTGCAGCCGAAATAAAATATGCGCGGGCGCACGAAGATTCAAATGAAAAAAAAGATAGCAATCATAGCAGGAGGAGACAGCAGCGAGTATGAGGTATCACTACGCTCTGCTGCGGGTATATACTCCTTTTTAGACCATGAGCGATACGACACTACCATCGTTCGCATGAAAGGTAACGACTGGCAAGCTCTGCCAAACATCAATCCACTACAAGATGATTTATTGCAGGCTGGCGCACCTATCGACAAAAACGATTTCTCCTATATTCACAACGGGCAAAAACACCATTTCGATTTTGCCTACATCACTATTCATGGCACTCCCGGTGAGAACGGCGTACTACAAGGTTACTTGGATATGCTGCGCATTCCTTACTCTTGTTGTGGTGTCTTAGCCGCCGCATTATCGTTCAATAAATACGCATGCAATCATTACTTGTCTGGTTTTGGTATTCGAACGGCTAAGAGCATTCTTTTACGCGCGGGCGCGCCCATCCCAAGCGCACAGAGCATCGTGGACGAAGTGGGGCTTCCTTGCTTTATCAAATCGAATGTAGGTGGTTCGAGTTTCGGATGCAGCAAAGTGAAGCATATAGACGAAGTGGTGAGCGCTATCGAGAAAGCTTTTGCAGAAGGAGGCGAAGTGATATGTGAAGCCTTCTTGCAGGGCACAGAGGTTACATGTGGCGTATATAAGACCCAGACTAAATCGATTGCTTTTCCTATCACAGAGGTGGTAACTAAAAACGAGTTTTTTGACTATGATGCCAAATACAAAGGTCAGGTAGATGAGATCACTCCGGCGCGCATTCCTGACGCCATTCGAGATCGTATACAAGCAGAAACACTTCGCATATATGATATTCTTGGTTGTCAAGGTATCATACGCGTTGACTGGATCATCACGGAGGGAGAGCAGATCAATTTGCTTGAAGTAAACACCACACCCGGTATGACCGCCACCAGTTTTATTCCTCAGCAAGTACGCGCTGCGGGATTAGACATCAAAGATGTACTGACTGATATTATTGAATCGATTATAAAGAAATAAAAACGGAAATAGTAGAGAAGATATGAAAGATATTCAAAATGCTATCGCGCAATTGGATTGGAAGCGCGAACCATACGGCCTATACGAGCCTATTGAGTATATCCTCAATTTAGGCGGAAAGCGCCTTAGACCCATGTTAGCCGTTTTGGCCTCCCAAATATTCAATGGCAATAAAGAGGATGTTATCCCTGCTGCGCTGGCATTGGAGGTTTTTCATAATTTCACACTCCTGCACGATGATGTGATGGACAAGGCCGATATGCGCAGAGGTCATCCTACCGTGCATACTAAATGGAATGAGAACACCGCTATCTTATCTGGCGATCAGATGATGATAGAGGCGTACAAGCAACTTGCGTTGTTACCAGATGATAAGTTACCACAGGTTTTGCGCTGGTTTAATGAGATGGCAACGGCTATCTGCGAAGGTCAACAGTACGATATTGATTTTGAGAGCAGCACTACTGTTGCTATTAGCGATTACCTGATGATGATTGAGAAAAAGACAGCTCTTCTTCTCGCCTACTCTCTGCGTATAGGAGCATACATAGCGGGCGCGAGCGAGCAAGAGCAAGAGGCACTCTTCCAATACGGACGACACATAGGTATCGCATTCCAGATACAAGACGATGTACTGGATGTTTACGGCGATCCATCTAACTTCGGCAAAGCGATAGGAGGAGATATATGCTGCAATAAAAAAACCTTCTTGCTCCTCACCGCATTGGACATTGCTGACGCCGAGAGCAAAGCGAGTCTCTTACAATGGCTCATCACCTCCAATAATAACACAGAGAAGATTCAAGCCGTTACTGCTCTTTACACCCAATTAGGTGTACGAGAGATAGGAGAGGCCGTTATGGAGGACCATACCGCAGAAGCATTAGCCCAATTAGAGTTGCTTCCACAAAACGAATACACCAACCAGCTAAGAGTGTTAGCAGAAAAATTAGCCACACGAAAACGATAATACTATGCCCTACCGTCGATTACCCAACACAGACCTTGCGCGCTTGCACGCATTACAGCACGCACTACAAAAAGCTCAGTCTGCAGACTACACTGAGCAAGTATTGCCATACAAAGTACAAAGCGAAGCACAACGATTCCTTGTACAATTTGAGAATGCTGTGATGCAATCCAAAGACAACTACAGCAGCAAAGTGAGTGCAAACAAGCAATACCGACACATTGTGCAGAATGCGAGAATGTATATATCGCATTTTATCCAAGTGCTCAATCTCGCTGTCATTCGCGGAGAGATCAAGAAAGACTTAAAGACGCTCTATGGTCTGGACACCAATAGTCATATAGTGCCCGACCTTTCCACCGAGGAGTGTATTATTGAATGGGGAAAGAAGATCATAGAAGGTGAGCAGCAGCGCGTGGCTATGGGCGGATTTGCTATCTACAACCCTACTATCAACAAAGTGAAAGTACACTATGACATCTTCTGCGAGCACCAGGGTAATCACACACTCGTTCAGCAGAACACAAATCGTGTGCGTACTAATTTAGATGCACTACGCTCCGAGGCGGATGCCATTATTCTCAATATATGGAATTTAGTAGAAGCGTATTATAAGGACGAACTGCCTTATGCTCGATTACAAAAATGCAAAGCATACGGCATCATCTTCTACCCTCGTAGAAACGAAGTGATGCCTACACCAGAGACGGATAAGAAACTAAAACTGATAAAAGATAGTCAACCTACAATTCAATGGTCAACTGAGGACTAACCACACGGTCCATCTTCACATCCCACAGATGATGAGGTATATGATGTTTCTTCAACTGGAATGAATAGCACACACCCACTTTTTTAACAGAAGCGTGTTTGGCAAGAAACTTATCATAATACCCACCGCCACGACCGATACGATTGCAATGCTGATCAAAAACAACACCTGGTACTAAGATCATATCAATCTTACCTTTGTATTCAGCTGTCTGCGGTTCTGGCACACCAAAACGCCCTTTTTGCATCATCTCCTCACCCTCATATGGATGGATAGTTAACGAACGGCGATGGGTGATAGGGAAGAGAAAAGTCTTTTGACCCGCATACTTCTCAAGCAATGGACGCAAGTCCACCTCGTTATGAATGGGATAATACAGCAGTACTGTCTTAGCGGCTTGGAAAGAAGACATCTGCTCCAAACGAGCGATTATAAGAGCTGATTGCTCAGCCACTTGCTCAGGGGTCATCACACGGCGTTGCTGCTCGATAATAGCACGAAGAGCCAACTGCTCGCGACGAACGCGCACCCAAGGAAGCAACATTTTAAAATCATGTAGTTGAGAAGCAAATAACATAATACGAATTTTATTTGGGACTGCAAAGGTACTACTTTTTTCCCAAACAAACAAATTAAATATCATTTTTACAGAAATAAACACACAATGAAATACCTCGCACACATCATTATTGCCGTTTGCTGCGCATCTATTTTCTTCAGTTGTGAGACAACAACCACAGAGAAAAAGACCTCTAATATAGCACAACTGACCGCATTCTCATTCGCGCACAACGATTCTATGCCAGGTTTATCCAAAGCATTATTCACCATTGAAGAACGCCTGGATACGGGTTTGGTATGGAATAAAGACTCCATGCTATATGGTACACGCCTTGACACTGTCGTACCACGATTTGTGTTTGCTGCCACTCCTGGAGTTACCTATCTCACCTTGCCCGACACCACTTGTTCGCTTACAGGTTATGACACGCTTAACTTCAACAAGCAGCCCATCTATCTTACGATTCTATCCAGTGATGAGTCCACCATCAAGGTGTACGAGATCAAGCCTACCGTTCACCAGGTTGACCCTGATTTATACCAATGGAGCTCACTCACACAGAGTATCTACCCAGCCGATGATAGCGAACAAAAAGTGGTAGAATTGGGTTCATCCTTTGTGATGATAAGCAATAATGGATTTCAACTACACGCCTACACATCTCAGGATGGCGCGTTATGGCAATCAGAAGGACAAATAGCCGGACTGCCTGCGAGTGCGAATATACGACAGATAGTGAGTGATGGCACTACGCTCTATTATGGAGAAGGCAATCAACTTTACACCAGTACGAATGCTACGCAATGGACTGCACAAACAGTTACCTACCCTATTCACACCTTGCTACTCTATTGGAACCAAGTGGTGTGGGCATTGGTTGAGAATAATGGATATGAATTAGCCACATATGATGGTAGTATTCATCTGAGCGGACTAAGACCAAGTAGTGACTTCCCTGTTAGTGATTTTGCCACCGTATGCTTTCACAGCGCAAGTCAAAGAGAACGCGCAATGATCATTGGTGGTTTTGCGCAGAGCGGTAAAGCACTCAATACAAGATGGAATTTAGAATACACACCTTATGCTTCCCAAAACAAGGGTTATCGCATGGAGGAATTCTCTATTGACCGACCAGCATTCACTTCACTCACAGGCGTTTCCGTCATTTGGTATAATAATCAATTGATGATGTTCGGTGGGGTGGACGCAAATAGAAACTATTTTGGACACCATATACTCATCTCTAACGACGAAGGACTCAATTGGATTCCAGCAGACTCAACCAAGAACCAATTACCTACCGAGTACGGAGAGAGACAAAAACAAAATGCGATTGTACGAGATAATAACATATACCTCTTTGGAGGACAAGATAAGAATACCACATTCAGCGATGTATATCGCGGAAGACTTAATTCTATTGACTGGAATAAATAATTAGATCAGATTATTAACTAAAAAATAACAACACTATGACAATTAACAATTACAATTTCGCTGGTAAGAAAGCGATTGTTCGCGTGGACTTCAATGTGCCACTCAACGAGAATGGAATCATCACTGACGACACCCGTATCCGCGGTGCGCTCCCTACATTAAAGCACATCTTGGATAACGGCGGTTCGCTCATCATCATGAGCCACATGGGCAAACCAAAAGGTAAAGTACAAGCTAAATACAGCCTCAGCCAAATAGTAGAAGCTGTAAGCACAGCGCTCGGCACTCCTGTTCAGTTCGCAGACGATTGCGCGAAAGCCAAAGAGCAAGCAGACGCTTTGAAACAAGGTGAGGTATTATTG
>CALATT010000021.1 GCA_937891905.1 uncultured Bacteroidales bacterium
AATAATTCAAAGTAAACATGATAATTGTTGCCTTCTTGGTGATAGCGTGTGATTGCTTTTAGTTTCATAATCGCATTTTATTTATTGGTAAGACATTATTTTTATCCCCAACTTGGAGGGATAGTGTTGTTAATTGGTTTGTTAATATCTGTTTGAATATAGATCAGCTCGAAACTCTTGCGCTTTGCACCTATGAGCAAATTGCGCGTCGAACGCTGCTTTTCGATGTCATAACCCAACATCTCAGAAGGACAGAATACCCACCCTTTTTCTTTGCAGTAGAGTTTGAGTGCCACCTTGAAACTTTGCGAAGATTTACTCTTGCCTGTCTTGCCCAGTTCGCTGCAATAATCATCGTACACATACTGCTTGATGAGCAAATGATCGAGATTCTCGTTAGGATTGTCAGGGTCTTGCGCAAAATATGTATCAGCCCAGTTCTTGAAAGCATCGCCCATCATACCGCGACGAACACGCTCCATAACCTTATCCATAAGAGGCAAAATAGTAATGTCCTGGTGTGATAGATAAAACTGCAAGCAATTGATCATAAAATTATAATCTGCGTTGTAGTCATCTTCTGTATAGTCATGCCCGAATAGGTTTTGACCATTGAAATCGCTACTCACCTTGCGTGTCTCGCGGTACTCGCCATCCTGCCCCTGCTCGTGGTAGTAGTCGCCAAACACAACAGGAATAAGTCGGCGGAGCGTACTGCGGTCGTCTCCTTTCCATGGGAAGTTAGAGGAAATAACCGTATGTGGGCTATTGCGATAATCAATCTCAAAGCTCTGCGAACCCTTCGGGTTGATAGTGAGCTGTCCTGTAATCTTGCCGTAAAATGTCTCAAAAGGGAAATTCTTAGCTGCGTCATCAATAAAAAGGATATCGGTGTTGCTGCTTACGCGATCCAAAAAGTGGTTGTTCTTGGTCATGTCGCCATCGCGTCCGTCCAGCGTTACGATATTAGCCAGTTGCAGGTAGTGTAAAACACGCATAAATAGCGATTTACCGCTACCGCCTGAACTCTCGTCCTCGTTGGTAATCTTGCTCTCCATAACCCAAACACATTTAGCCATATCGTCCTTCTTGAAGTGGTGCAACAAATAGCCATAAGTGTACACCTTATTTACAAGGCTCATAATTTGCTCATATTGTTGCTCAGTGGTTAGTCGGCTGCCGTATGGTGTGAATCGGTTCTGCGCAAAGTACTCGGCATCGGCTGCCTCGTCTCCAGTCTCCAGCTCAGCACGCCAGTTCATGCGACTTCCGTTGATGAGATAGCGAAACACTTTACTGTCGAGACTATCAATAATAAAGCGATTCTCCTCGTCAATATGAAAAGCAGGTGCAAGCTCGCGGAACTTATGCGGAATAACCTTTGTAGTCCAGCAGTATGTATCTACATTTCGGCTATCGGTAATCTTCAAACCGTCTTTGCTTACCACAATAGAACAGTTGTCAAAAAACAGCGTGCGCGTTGTGGGTGTACTCACATCAAAATTCACCTCAATATTTTCTAAGTCATCGTATATAGATTGAGTGGCGCGCTTGCTGTTAATATATGCTTCCATGATTGCCGTTGGTACTTGGCGCGCCTTCAAATCGCCACGCACAAAATCGCGTAGCTGCTTTGGCTCCATAGGCTCAACTTTATAGTCATATACACGGCAAGGCTTAACCTCGCCTGTAATGCTATCTTTAATCTTGTGAAAGCCATTGAGGCGCAAGTAATACAGCAGGTTAGTGGCTTTAATCTCTACTTTGCTCTTTGTTCTACCGTCACGCTCAGTCACTGTCTCGTGCCAAAATTGCGCCTGCATAGCGGTATGGATTAGTTTTTCAAACTCATACTTACTTGGGCGTAATTCCAAATAATCGCGCAGGTCTTTGCGAGGTTTGCCACGGCGATCACGAAAATTCAGCAGCCACAAAGGTATATTGATAGTATAAATATCCATGTGCTGCAAAGCGATCTTTTCGCCTTGACGAATACCTGTAGTGTCAATATCGGGGATATTATATATCCTTTTTGCCAATCGGTGCAACTCTATTAGCATGCTGGTACTCAGTTCTGCAGTCTCGGAGTTAAACCACACCGGTATATATCCCATGCTTGCCACATTCATAGCATCGCGTTCGCCACTGCAAATGAAAATAGCGGGCAACTTATCGGGCTTTTGCTTCTCGCTCAGTCGGTCTTCGTTCATCTCGTCATAAGCTGCTACCGCCTCATCATAGCCATTGATGTAGTCTTTTGGTTTATCGCCATTGTAGAAAAAGCGATATGCCTTGTCGTAGCTTAGTGGACAATAGATCTTGCGGAAACTACCGCACTCGTGCATGAATATAGGAAAATCCTCGCTACTATACACCGTCATGCGCGTTAGTCGTCCTGTGTCTTTTTTACGGATCACTTTGCTATACGACTCGAGACTCAGATAACTGTACTTCTCCAGCGTTTCCGCTCTGACCATTGCACCCCACACCTTCAAATCGGCACTGCTGGGGTACTTCTTTGCGATATAAGTAAAATCACCCTCTTTGGCATCCGTTCCCTCTACATCCTCAAACTCCTTGCGTTGGGCTTTGTTGATTTCGGGTTTTAGGGTGTCGTCCACTCCATAGCGGTCTGCTAACATGTGTATCGCTTCGGTGAAATATGCAATCTGATGATATTGCATATATGCGTCAAAGCAATTCGTCTCGCGTCCTTCGCCGCCAAAATCACACACATACCACACGCCTTGTTTCTCTCGGATAGTGGCACTGGGCGTGCGTTCTTCCTCGCGCATTTTGAATTTCTTTGCGCTGCCATGTACTACTTCACGCGCAGAAGGATATAAGTCTAATAGTATATCCAAACCGCCGTTCGTAGCGTCTAATATCTTGCTTTTTAAGTCACTCATAACTACAATTTTAATTTGCAAATATATCCCATTCCAAACCCGCTATACAGTGGCGGTTGATTACATCGTTTATCACTTTAGCGCGCTGATCATTGATATAGGTGCGACCTTCCAGCATCTTGTAGAAATTATCGTTGCTTATCGCCAGTTTTTGGTTTATCCTTCGGCGTACTACACTTCGTGCCTTATAGCCGCGTAAATGAAAATACCACCTGCGCAAACAGTCGGCACGGCGTTTTTTCTCTTCGTAGCTTATCATAACTCAGGGCATTTTAATATGCTATCGCAAATGGTTAATAACTCATCTTTTATATGCTCGTTGCACTCATGGTGCAGCGTGGAGTTGGTAGGAACATGCACAGCAATCACATGCAAGCCTATATCCTTGCGCGAATAGTAGGCGTAAAAACTGAAACGCGGATCTGCGTTTATTGCATCCGAAAGTTCTACAGCTTTCTTGTGATCGTAATCCATGATGATACGATACCAGTGCTTCTTTTCTGTATCATAAATCTTGTGTGCCATAATATTAACTTTGTATGATGAGTTCTGAAATCTCTGCTACCATTTGTCCACGACTTAGAATGTGACGAGAATTAAACAGGGTGTTAAGAATTTGGATCAGTTGCTCGTTGCTCCAATACGCGCGTGTGTATGACGCGCCTGCGCGTTCCTTATTTTCATGCTCCAAGCTCAGCAGCTCTATGATTTGTTCGCGTGCTGGCACTAACGCAGCCAACATGCGCGCACGGTCATTACCTGAAAGCTCGTTGCTCTCTGTCATCTGTTCGATACCTTGAATTAAATCCTCTACTGTGAGGCTCAATTCTACATTTTTCTTGATTGTACACATAGTTGTATGATTTTATAGGGTTATACATGTTGCATTTCGGTTCGTATCTCATTCAGCACGGCTACCATAGCCATACGCTCAGCGGGTGTTGCGCGTGTTCGCCCAGAATGACGATTGTGGTACTGATCGATAGTAAAGTGAAATTCACGATTTGGATCTGTGATTCTCAACTTAAATTCTCGCTTCTCTAAAACAGTCATTGCTGTTTGCGCTAAAAAATCTTTCATAATTGTAATTTTTTTACATTTTTTATTGCGGTTTTTTGGTAATATTGCGGATTTTTTGTAAATTTGCGGTGCAAAGGTAATAATATTTTCCCATATAGGCAAATATTTTCCCATATTTTTTAATACTAATTTTACAAACAATCAATCAACTATATGCGCAATCATTTGACTTATAGCGAATTATCAGACATTTGCAACAAGAAAAAAATTTCCCTTTCAAAACTTGCAGAGTGCGCAAATATGACCCTTCGAGGGTTTAGAGAGGCTTTTAATAGAAATAGTGTTAGCGCACATACAGCTGCTTCAATCTGCCGAACTCTTGAAATAACCCCTAACCAATTCTTTGGCTGGGATGATGGAGTAAAGAAGCAACAAATTCAGAACGGCGGAATTGGCAACACACAACAAATGGACACCTACGCTGTAGATGTCCTGCGCCAGCAGATTGCTACAAAAGATGAGCAAATTAGAGAAAAGGATGCTCAGATATCGCAGTTACTTAAATTGCTAACAAAATAAATTGTAAAACTATGGAAAAAATTACCACTTTCGACAATCTTCCAAAACACCTTGAGTTCCAGTTAGGAAGAAAAACTATGTACTTCCACCCTGTTATTATTAAGTGGGAAAATGAATGCAGTAGCAACTCGTATTATGCGATGTATGCCAAATACAATGTGCGTTCCTCTACTCTAAACCTTTCTAAAGTACTATTTTGGGTGAGTGGTAGAAACTACCAAGAAGCGGAACAAGCATTCCTAAACAAGGCTAACGAAATGCACGAGTACATTAAAGGTAAAATATGGGTTGGTTGTGCACCTCAAAAATTAGATTTAATGAACGAAAAAGCTTATTAGTACCTCAAAAGTACGAGTTTTAGCTGCTTATATGGTAATTGACATTTGGACTTGTGTATTATATAACTTTGTTATATCTCGTGCGAAAAAGTCCGTCACCATTCCGACTGCAGGAAAATTAAAATCATTATAAACCCTTTTTCCATAACCAGTCACCTTCTTGAACTTCATATACTAGTACATTTTTAATAAGAATAGGTTCTAATAATTCGGTCGGCGGTTCGAATCCGTCAACGCCCACACAAACGAGAGGATTGGTGCAAACCAATCCTCTCTTGTTTTACTAAACATATTGTAAACTCATGTAATTGTTGTTGCCATGATTACATTTATCATTTCACTTATAGTCCTTGTGGTTGGATTCGTACTCTACGGCACATTCGTGGAGCGTGTGTTTGGTATTGATGAAAAGGCGCAGACACCTGCTC
>CALATT010000022.1 GCA_937891905.1 uncultured Bacteroidales bacterium
AAATCGCTGCTGGGTTCTCACAAAAACACGCTTCGCTAACAAAAAAGCGCTCATTACATTCGCTTCAAAAACAATTACTAATTCCCAGCCGCTTAACCGTCTAACCGTTAATAACCGCATAACCGCTAATCCCCTAATCGCTAATCGTTAACTCATTAACTGCCTAACCGCTTAACCGCCTTGCGGATGTTAGATGTTAGCTTTGCATATCAACGAGTTTGGTGTAATAGCCATTGCGTGCGTATAATTCGTCATGGGTACCGCGTTCCACTATTTGTCCTTCGTGCATGACGCATATGAGGTGGGCATGCTTGATGGTAGACAGACGGTGTGCAACGACGAGTGAAGTGCGCTCCTTCATTAGGTTTTCGAGTGCCTCTTGCACCAATCGTTCGGACTCGGTATCTAATGCGGAAGTGGCTTCGTCCAAGATGAGTATAGGTGGATTTTTGAGTATCGCTCTGGCAATGCTCAATCTTTGTTTTTGTCCGCCAGACAAGCGTGTTCCTCTATCTCCAATCACTGTCTCATAGCCATTCTCTGTTTGCATGATGAACTCATGTGCATTCGCCACTTTAGCGGCTTGTTCCACTGCTTCTTGCCAACTCATGCCATTCGGTGCAGGAGATGAGAGATCCACACCGAAAGTGATATTATTATAGATTGTATCATTGAATAAAATAGGTTCTTGGGATACTATTCCCATCAATGCGCGCAAGTCGTAGGTACTGAAACGACGGATATCTACTCCATCTATTGTCACCGCTCCTTGCGTAGGGTCATAGAATCGCGGCAGCAGATCCGTCAGTGTGGTCTTACCACTTCCTGATTGTCCCACGAGCGCCACCGTTTGTCCTTTGGCAATAGTGAGTTGGATATCTCGGAGTACATCTCTATCTGCTTGGTATGCAAAGGAGATGTTTTCAAATGTTATCTGGTGCTCAAAGACAGCCTTTTGTGGTTCGTTTGGTTCGTGTATATTGGATTGCGTATTGAGTATCGCGTCGATACGCTCCAAGGATGCCATTCCTTTTCGAATACTATAGGAGGCTTTACTAAGATCCTTGGCGGGATTGATAATCGAATAGAAGATAACCAAATAGTAGATGAATGTAGCAGCGTCAATCGTAGTATTCTCGTTAAGGATGAGTAGTCCGCCGAACCATAGTATAACAGCGATGAGTGCCGTACCGAGAAACTCCGAGAGTGGGTGCGCGAGGTAATAGCGTCTATTGATGCGATTGAATGTAGCGCGTGTAGCATTGATGAGTATTTCAAAGCGATTACGCAGTTTATTCTGCGCATTAAATCCCTTCACAACGCGTAGGCCCAATAATGTCTCATCCACAGATGATAGTATTTCTGCGTTCTGCTCTTGTCCTTTGCTGGAAGCTTTCTTGAGCGAGCGGCCTATGCGTCCTATAAAAAAGACCGCAATAGGCATCAAAAGAAGCACAAAGAGTGTGAGTTGCCAAGAAATACACAGGAGTGTGATGAGATAGACGAGTATCATCACGGGGTTTTTGAATAGTATATCCAGTGCCGACATGATGGATGCTTCCACCTCGTTGACATCATTGGTCATGCGTGATATGACATCGCCTCGTCGTGCTTCGGTGAAATAGCCTATTGGGAGGGAGAGGATTTTATCGTATAGTGCTTTTCTTAGGTCGCGTAGCACACCTGTTCGTAGGGGCACCATATGATAATTGGCAAGCCATGCCGTACCGCATTTGATACCTGTCATGATCACTAAAAAGAGTCCCACCATGAGTAGCACCACACTTGCGCCTCGTGTAGCTATCTGCTCGTTGAGTAGATAGTACATATTATTTCGGGCTGCTTCGATGAGTGCATCCACTCCGTGTACTTGCTGCATATCCACCCACTGCACCTCATTGGATGTTAGTCCGAAGAGGATATACAGCACGGGTATGATGGCAGCGAAGGAGAATAGTGATAGTATTGTGGAAGATAGGTTGAAGAGTATATTCCACACCATTCTATTCTTGTATGGTGGTACAAAGCGTCGTATGAGTGCTATAATATTCATTTTTTGCGGTTGTTTTCTCGCACATAAGTGAGTATTTGCCTATCAAAAGCATTGCTATCTGTTCGGAATAGCACAGATGTAGGCAGTACGATTAGTTTCTTATTTGCTTTTTCCAGTTTTTGAGGTAATGTGGTTAGTGCCAATCGCTGCATATCTTTCTCTGTAGTGAGCACAAAATCCACATTTGCTGTTCGTTTCATTATAGCGTCCACATCCTTATCGTTGTATAAGTGATGGTCATTGTATGTCATCACTAATGCTTGTGGGTATTGTGTTCGCACATGATGGATGAGGTATTGTGGTTGTGCAATGCCGCATAGGACGAGAGGTACACCTTTTTGCTTGATATCAGGATATGCCATCGTGGTGAAATGCAACTGCTGGAAGACAGGCAGATGTAGTTTGTTATCCACCACGCGCATGTCTATGGGTTGCATCGTAGTGGGACATTTGGTAACGACTATTGCGTCTGCTTTTTGTGCTCTGCTGGGCAGGTCTCTTAGAGATCCGTATGGCAGTAGATGGTCGTCAATATATAGATTATCGTAGGTAGATAGCAGTATATTGAGTCCACATTTGAGAGCACGGTGCTGATAGGCGTCATCCAAGACTACCACATCTATCTCTTTGATTTTCTGCTGCAGCAGTTGTATTCCTTTGGTTCTATTCTCGCATACAGCAACTGGCAGATTAGGGAATTTAGCATGTATCTGCATAGGTTCGTCCCCAATGGTTTTTGCCGTTGCTTTATTATCTGCGAGGATAAATCCTTTTGTTTTTCGCTTGTATCCTCTGGATAATACTGCCACTTTCCATCCGTGGTGTAGGAGGAGTTGTACAATATACTCCACATGTGGTGTTTTGCCTGTACCTCCGACGGACAAGTTTCCGACGCATATGGTAGGTAGTTTCACTTTGTGCGAAGGCAGTATATTGTGGTCGTAGAGCATATGCCTGATAGCGATTATCATAGCATATATCCACGAGATGGGTGCGAGCAGTATTTTCATAGTGATAGTATTATTGAATTATCACTTCGGGCGTGAGTGCCATGACGCGTGGTTGTGCTGCGAACTCGCGTATTTTATTCACCAACTGCTCTTCTGGTGTGGTGTTATCCAATTTCTTGAGCAATTCTTCTATTGGGTCTTTCACCTCTGGGTAGTAAGTAAGTTTATACGACTCGAGTGCTGCCAGTTCTACTGCTTTTGCAATCGCGTCGTCTATATTTCCTATCTCGTCCACGAGTTGCAGTTCTTTGGCTTTGGTGCCAAGCCATACTCGTCCTTCTCCTACGGATTTGATATATTCTTGTGATACGCCTCGTCCGTCTGCGCAGCGTGTAGTGAATAGTTCATATCCTCGTTCCACCATATTTTGCATGAGTTGTGTCTCTTCTGGAGTCATAGTTTTGTATGGTATATTGCTTTCCAATCCAGAGTGCTTATTGGTGGTAATGCCATCGATATCTAATCCTATTTTCTCGCGCAGTTTGGCTATACTTGGAATGGTGCCGAAGATGCCTATCGAACCCGTGATGGTTGTTGGTTCGGCATAGATATAATCGGCTCCGCAAGAGATATAGTATCCTCCAGATGCGGCATAGTCGCCCATAGAAACAACCACTGGAATGCTATCTGCTTTCACATTCTCGATAGCGTGCCATATCTGTTCGCTGGCGTCGGCCGAACCGCCCGGACTATTAACGCGTAGAACGAGTGCTTTGATATTATCGTTCTTGAGTATTTTCTTGATAGTCTTCACCACCTCTTTTCCTACTATACCATCTCCAGTCTCGTCGGTGATAGCTCCGTCGAGGTATAGCACTGCTATCTCATCGGTAGCGAGGCTCTCAGTGCGTTTCACTTGTGCTAATTTGGTAGTAGTGAGGGTCTTATACTCTTTGGTGCCAGCATAGACACGGAGTAGCGAGTCCATATCTTGTGTATAGACGATGGTATCCACCAATCCAGCTTGTAGTTGTGCCTGCGCGGATTGTAGGCCCATGTATTGGTCAGCGAGCGCATTGAGTTGGTCCACAGGTATATTGCGTGCTTCGCTCACTTCTGCTTTGTATTCATCCCATATGCCATTCACATACTGCATTGTCTGCATACGGTCTTCAGGCGACATGGAGGTACGGAAGTATGGTTCTACTGCCGATTTGAATGTACCCACTTTGATAATTTGCATTTCTACGCCTATTTTCTCGAATAGACGGGTGTAATACATTTTCTGTGCGGCGAGTCCGTTCCAACTAACGGAGCCAGTAGGGTCGAGGCAAATGCGGTCGGCCACGGAAGCCACATAATAGTTGGTTTGTCCGTATTGCTTTGCGGAAGCGATAATCCATTTACCGCTCTGCTTAAAGTCAAGCAATGCGTCGCGTATTGCTTTGGCGCTGGCCGAACCCATAGACATTTCTGCTCCTTCCAACCATATACCTAATATACGGTCGTCATTCTTAGCGAGGCGTATATTGGATAGTATTTGGTCAAGTCCTACAGTGCTTGTTGTTCCTCCCATTCCTGGCAACTCGCCATAGAAAGAGGAGAATGGGTCTTCTTCTTGTCCCTGCTCCACCAATACGCCATCCATCTTAAGTCGATAGATGGTATTATTTTCTAATGTAACCACTTTGGATGTAGCGAATGCGTCTCCCATGATCCATCCTAGTATTGCGCTGCATGCGAAATAGATAAGAAAGAATACGAGACATCCGCTTAGGCATCCCATTCTGCGACGAGGTTGTTGTTCGCCATTTGTTGTGCGTGAAAAAATGAACATAATATTTTTGATTTTAGATTTTAGATTGTTGATTTTTGATTTTCAGATTAAAACTCATTCGGTGGTAGGGTGTGGGTCCGTATTGCTTGAGCGCTGCGTAATGTGCGGCGGTGGGGTAACCTTTATTCTTATCCCATCCATACTGCGGATATTCTTCGTGCAGGCGTAACATATAGTCATCGCGATAGGTTTTAGCCAGCACGCTTGCGGCTGCGATGGACATATAGGTAGCGTCTCCATGCACCACAGTATGTGCAGGTATCTCAAGCAGTTGTCCTTCGGGCACATAAGGGTGCCATTTATTGCCATCCACCAGTATATGCTGTGGCATAATGGTGAGTTGGTCCAAGGCGCGCTGCATGCCTAAGATAGAGCATTGTAGTATATTTCGTTGGTCTATCTCCTGTGGCGTCACTTCTACGACTGCCCAGGCTAATGCATGCTGCTCGATGATAGGTCTCAGCGCCACTCGTTGGTGCTCGGTGAGTTGTTTAGAGTCATTGAGCCATGCGAACTCCGGTATGGCATTAATCGTCTCCGGGTCCAGTATGACGGCCGCAGCGAAGACGCCTCCTGCCAATGGTCCGCGCCCTGCCTCGTCGCAACCTGCTTCCATTATATTAGGTATCATATATGGCTTGAGCATAGGTATTGTGATTTAGAAAGGATGACCAATAGCGAAGTGGAATGTCATGTCCTCTTTCCAGTTAAGTCCGTTGGGTGCGGTGCGCCACTGTTTACCTTCGGCAATACGACTTGGGTCATGCAGTTTGACACCAAAGTCAATACGGAAGATGAGTATTGAGAGGTCAAAGCGTACGCCTACGCCGTAACTCCATGCTATTTGTTTGTAGAACTGGTCCCATTGGAATGCGCCGCCGGGTTGGTCCTCATACTCGCGGATAGTCCATATATTTCCTGCGTCAAGGAATGCAGCGAGTTCAAGGAACTTAACCACTTTATATCGGTATTCAAGGTTCACATCCAATCGTATATCTCCTGCTTGCAGGTCATATACCATCGAATTGCCTGTACCCTTGAAGGTACCTGGTCCCAATGTGCGTGCTTGCCATCCGCGTATGCCATTCGCTCCGCCACCGAAATAGCGTTTCTCAAACGGAATAGAGGCGGCATTGAGATAAGGTACTGCTACACCTATACCGAGGTGTGTCACTAAGTGATGTGCGGGCGTGATAATGCCGTGGTAAGTAAGATTGACATCTCCCTTGGCGTACTGTGCAAATGGTATTTTCCATAGCACATATGATCCATTCTCATCTTGTGGCAGGTTGGCCAATTTGCTCAATCCATATAGTGCGTTACCTGCTGTCTCCACCTTGAGTGCGAATTGCAGGTAGGATTTATTCGGTAGTCTGGGGTTGTAGGACGAATAGGAACCCGTATAACTCCAATCGACGATGAAGTGATCCTCATAACTTGCTTTGAGCACGGAAGCATGATCCATGAAGTCAGACTTAAATCGGTCGGATATCCATGGGAGGTAAATATAGTTGATATCAATAAGATTGAACTGATGGCTCCATTTGCTTCCTGCTTTGTGTGGCACGGTATAGGATAGACCTGCATTGGCGATAGTGCGTGTATATTCCTCGGGGCGCTGTTGGTAGTTGTATGCCACATTAATTTTCACTTGGGAGGGGAAAGTAAGTCCTGCCTCTGCTTTTGCTTCGATAGCGCGTCCTCCATTGGCTCGCCATTCGTAGGATGCTCTGGCGCCAAGAGAGAGCACTTCTGCTCCGCGGAAGATATCCTTATTACTGTATGTCAGTCCAGCAGCCACTCCCCAGTCGCCTGCGCTGTATGTGCCCTCCACTTCTGCTGAGATGGAATTGAGTCGTCCTCTGGAGACGGTGATAGAGCAGTCGAGCAGCGTATCGCAATCGGGTACGGGATTGAAAGATATATCCACATATTTGACGGGTGCGAGTGCATTCATTCGCGCGTAGGTACGCTCAACAGTCCATTCGGCATAGCGTTCACCAGGTTTGATACGACATGAACGCCTGAGCACGCGTTGGGATAAGAATCGATTACCGGTCCAACTATACTCATTGCCATACTTATCTATTTCTCTGCTGACGACAATGCTATCGGGCAGCATAGATGGGTCGTAGTCTATCTGGTAATGCACTTTGCGGATAGAGAACTGCTTTTGCATGAGTTGCAGCGCGTTGCTATCCATCTGGAGCACATAGGGTGCGAGTTGCAATTTCACATCCACTTCGTGCGTCCCAAGTGCGCTATCGGCTATATACTCGAGCATCGTCTTATCGAAATAGAAATACCCCCTATTGCGCATGATGGTGGCGATGCGTTCTCGCTCTTGGTCAAGCGTGGCTGTGGAGAAGTTCTCGCCCGCTTTTATCTTGCATCCTTCTCCCTGCGCGATGGTACTGATGGCTTCGATAGGCACATCCACCTCGTACTGCCGCACTTTGTATGGCTTATTGGCTGTGATGAGATAGGTGAGGTCCACTTTCTTTCGCTTAAACACCTTTTGCGTATCCACTTGTGCATGGAAATAACCCATGTTATTCATCTGTTGCCGTAACTGCTGCATGCTTATTTGCGTCAGATAGTCGTCATAGATAACAGGCGCCTCGCCCATCTTGTGTGCGTTCTCAGCCAGTCGCTTATTAGCCTTGGTGGTAGTATCGGTAGGCGCAGTGCTGTATACCTGCAACTGCAACTTCCAAAAACCGAATATCTCTGTATTCTGTTTCTGGCGCAGATAATTGCTCATATTCGCAGTAGAGATTGATTTATCATCGGTGCATCTCACATGCGCCTTATTAAGAAGGTATTGTCCTTCGGGCACAAACTTCGTGGTGCTACACGCCGCCATTAGCATGGCTATACATAGCCACACTATTACCTCCAAATGATATGTACGCAGTATTCGCAACATAATTAGCCCACAAAAGTACTCAAAAATTTTGATATATCAAAATATTTTTATAATTTTGCAGTCGATTTAGTTATTTTTGCACAGAATGGAACATATTAGTAAGGCGCAGATTAAGTTTATTCGCTCTTTGCAGCAGAAAAAATACCGCGATGAGAGTGGTATGTTTGTGGCAGAGGGTAGTAAGTGTATTGAGGAGTTGAGTCGCTCCTTTGAACTGGTGCTGCGTGTCAGTTCTACGAATGCCACAGCCACTGAGATTGCTCAGATGTCGGGTCTACGCACGCCGCAGGGCGAGATAGCTGTATTTAAGAAGCGCGCTGCCGAGGAGAGGCATAACGCTCCGCAAGACAATCGTTTAGTGCTTGCGCTGGATGACATTCAGGACCCGGGCAATTTGGGCACTATCATTCGCACATGTGATTGGTATGGGATAGAAGATATCTACTGTTCCTTACATACAGCCGACTGCTATAATCCAAAAGTAGTGCAAGCTACGATGGGTGCTTTGGCTCGTGTGCGAGTTCACTATGTGGACTTATCGCAATGGTTGGCGGAGAACCTCGGCAAGCAAGCAAGCGCAGCGTCCTCCCCCATCTACGGCACTTTATTAGACGGACAGAATATGTACGAAGAGGGTGCTATTCCTAATAAGGCGCATGGAATTATCATCATGGGTAACGAGGGCAATGGAATTTCAGAGGAGGTGCGTCGTTTCATCACGCATCCGCTGTATATACCATCTTATAAGCAAAGCGAAGGTGAGGTAGTAGAGAGTTTGAATGTCTCTATTGCCACCGCCATCATCTTAGCAGAGTTTAGGAGATAACAGAGAGAACCACCCGAAAGTGGTTCTCTTTTAGTAGTGAGTAGTGAGTACAGAGTACATTTTTTCCAGTATCACTAGTATCGCTAGATAAACTAGATTTTTAGATCAATAAGCATTCATCTGCTGCTTAACGGTTTCGTTGATGAAGTCAGCGAACTCTTGGATAGTCATCTGTCCTTTCTCTTCTGCTCCTTGACGGCGTACAGAGACAAGTCCTTGCTCCGCCTCTTTC
>CALATT010000023.1 GCA_937891905.1 uncultured Bacteroidales bacterium
TGACCATGCAGTCGCCTTTTACATAGTCAAAACCTGCCAACATTGCATTCTCTTTTCCGTAATTACGACTTAAATCAATATAATTGACACGCTTATATATTTGACGAAGTTCTCGTAACACCTCTAAAGTATTATCTTTGCTCCCATCATTAACACATAGAAATTCCCAATCATACTGTTTGAGATTATTTGCTAAATCTTCCAATTTAAGAATAAGAATAGGAAGAGATTGAGCTTCATTGTAACACGGGATTAATATTGAAATTAGTTTTTTCATTATATTTTATTAGATTTAAATACTATTCGAACTAATACAAAGTTTATAGGAACAACGCAACAATATACAGGAATTGGAGCTATTTGCTCAGTAACTCCTAAAGCAAGAAATATATTCAAGAATAGCAAATGTAACAAATAATTTAAACCATGCGTAACAGCAAATCCAACACCTCTTTTGAGTGAAAGATGAGTTTTGAAAGTTATTCTTGCAGTCATCCACAAATTACACAACCAACTAATGATAAAACCAATTAAATATGCAGCATTTATCCAGAACTGACCCTCTAAACTGCTTGTTTTGATAAGCAATAAATATATTCCATAATGAATACCTGTAGCAAGCACTCCTACGAAGCAGAAGCGCAGGAACTCAAAAAGTTTCTCTTTATGGAAGATATTTTTTATTCTCATTGTTTGAAGTATATATACAAAAAAGCGGGACTGCACTGTTGCTGTTCCGCATCTCAAGGCCCTGGAATTGCCTATCACCTGAACAAGCAACACCGAAGCCCACGCCGATATGTACGCTCACGCACACACCCACTTACGGTGTGCACGGATATGTATATACATACCCCGAGGGCATCAAAATGCTGCAATGTCTTGGGTGATTTAGAATTTTCCAGGTTCTGAGATGCCAAGCACAAAGCGCGTTATGACGCCTTTATTATGTCCTGTAATTGCCCACCCTAAAAGACACAATCCCAAAGCGTGGACTTGATTACGAGTGCAAAGGTACAACTTTTTTTTGAAAGTGCCAAAAGAAAAATGCTATTTATGCGGATTTTGTGAGATTTTAGATTGACTAGCCCAAGTAGGGTGTAGGGTGGAAGGTAAGGAGTCCGGTTTCCGGAGTCTGGAGTCCATATGGACGGAAGACGGAGGAAGCGGAGGACATGGACGCGGAGCTACAGGACGGCTGGAAGCCTACAGGACGGGGAAGCCCTACAGGATGCTAGTATTTCTAGCCTAACTAGATAAAATAGCCCAACTAGACAAACTAGATAAACTAGGGATAAGGAGGACGGGCAAGGTCTACAGAACTAAGTAACATTATTACCAATATGAAAAATATAGCATTTATCATCAATCCTATTTCTGGGTCGAAAGAGACACAGAATGCAAAGAAAAGACTGCCTAAAATGATTATGCAGACTCTTGATAGCACGCAGTGGTTGCCTAATATAGCATTCACGGAGTATGCTGGTCATGCAACTGAGTTGGCACACCAATACGCGCGCATGGGTTTTGACGCGGTGGTAGCCGTAGGTGGTGATGGTACGGTGAATGAAGTGGCTAAGGGTTTGCGTGGTAGTCACACGGCATTGGGTATTATTCCGATGGGCAGCGGTAATGGTTTTGCGCGCCACTTGGGTATTCCTGTTCGTCCGAACAAAGCGATAGAGATGCTCAATCACTCCGAGCCTATCTATGTAGACTATGGTTTGGCTAATGATCGTCTCTTTGTAAGCACATGTGGCACGGGATTTGATGCGCTGATAGCAGACCATTTCGCGAGCAGCAACAAGCGTGGTTTTGCCACCTATCTACAGAATGTGATTAAAGATGCATTTTCCTACGAGCCACAGACCTATAAGTTGTACCTTGATGGTCAAACAGAAGAGTGCGTAGAGCATAGAGCTTTTCTGATTACTTTTGCGAATGCTAACCAGTGGGGTTACGAAGCGCTTATTGCTCCAAAGGCGAGTGTGCAAGATGGAAAGATGGATATTATGCTGATGTCAAGTCATGCTATTTTAGGTAGTGCTTCATTGGCATTGCGGTTGTTTGCGGGAAGTATAGACAACAGCCATTTTATGGATACGCTTCGTGCAAAGGAGGTGATGTTGGTTCGCGAGACGAATGCGCCTTTCCATATTGACGGTGACCCTGTGGAAATGGAGAAAGATATACGGATTCGTATTGTGGAGGATGGATTGCGCGTGCTGGTGGAGAAGAGATTTTGATAATGTATCTTATAGAACAAAAATAAAGAAAACATTTTTTAATGGTAAATAAACCAAGATAAACACTGGTCGTATGCTATGTGCCGATTGTAGTCGCTATGCCTATGGGCTACGCGCCCGGAGCGTATTCGTCCCTTATTGGCTCGCAAGCGAGCTTGCAGCCCACTAATTGCCTCTTACGCCCCTCGCCGGCAGAGCATCTGCCGCCTAATCAATAGTCACATACCCTCCGCCAGCCATAAACATATAATATTATAGACCACTTCGTTGTTAGAGGTTAGACCATTTCATTGTTAGACCGCTGCGCTGTTAGAGGTTACGCTATTACAGATGATAGATTTCTAGAGTTCTAGATTTTTAGATTTCTAGACAAAGAAGGATGTAAGGTGGACTGATAACGAAAACTTTTTAGAGAATATGGAAATAAAGATCATTAATAAGAGTTCGAATCCGCTGCCGAGATATGAGAGCGAGCAAGCGGCAGGAATGGATATACGCTGTAACATCAGCGAAGCAATTACACTCCAACCTATGGAGCGTAAGTTATTCCCAACTGGTCTCTTTATTGAGTTGCCTGTGGGTTACGAAGCACAGATTCGTCCGCGTAGCGGTTTGGCCCTCAAACGAGGTATCACCGTTTTGAATACCCCTGGTACTATTGATGCAGATTATCGCGGAGAGGTAGGTGTGATACTCATTAACCTCAGTGGCGAGGCGCAGACCATCGAACCAGGTGAGCGTATTTGTCAGATGGTGATTGCAAAACACGAGACACCTGAGGTGGTGGAAGTGAGTGCATTGAGTGAGACGGAACGCGGTGCTGGAGGTTTTGGACACAGTGGGAGGAATTAGATTTTAGATTGCAAAATTTAGAATTTAGAAACAAAAATAAAGAAAACAGGATAAAAATAAAGAAAACATTTTTTAGGCAACCAAAAACGACGAACCCATAATATATTTTAGTTTAACAAAAATAATAAAAATACTGCTCAAAGGCATAATAGCTAATCGCTCTTATGGACACCCGTCCCTACCTGCCTACCTATAAATATATTTATCGTTAGTCCGTTAGGACGGTTCTCCACATCCACAGGATGTAAATGCCTTTGCAACAGCAAAAATATTAAAAACATATTCTTGGGTTCTCACAAAAACACGCTTACGCTCACAAAAAAGCGCTACGCTTCAAAAACAATTATGAACTATTACACGCTAGCTATAAAACGAAGATAAAATTTTTTATCAAGTAGTGAGTAGTAAGTAGGGGATTAAAGATGAAGGATAATGATGGATAATGAATGGATATAAATACATAGTAGTGATACTGATGGTGGGGATTTGTTCGTTGGGGCAGATACATAGTCAAGAAAGCCCATCTACAGAGCGTGAGCAACAGTTCACTTACTATTGGTACGCCGCTAAGCAAGCTATTGAAGAGAAGCGATTTGACGAGGCATTGGTTATCCTCAATTTCTGCCACCAACTGAACCCCAACGATGGTATGACTCTTTGTCAATTAGGTATGCTCTGCGACGCATTGGGTCAACAAGAGCGTGCGATGGAATATTTCAAAACCGCTTTCATGTTAGATCCCAGAGACCAATGGCAGAACTATTACTCGATGCTATTAGAGCAGCGTACGCCAGAGGGATATGCCGAGGCACTGCGAGTGATAGAGGAAGCCGAGCGGTATAATAGCACAAATAAAGACTTACTGGCGCAGTTGGTATGGTTGTACATGTCAAATCAAGATTGGAAGAAAGCGCTTGAGACACAAGATAAGATTGACCATTTGCAGGGATATGATGCATATAGTGCGCTCAATAGATACCGCATTTATGCGCAGTGGGGAAAGAATAAAAAAGCCTTGGAAGCGATAGACACATATCTGGAGCAAGACCCAAGTAATATGCAGTTCTTGCTTTTCCGTTTGCAACTGATGGAGCAAACGGGAGCGCGTACTGCCGATTTATACGCTCTATACGATAAGATATTGGCAATTGACCCATACCAATTGGTTGTTCTTAACAACTACGCCTATCACTTGGCGACACATGGCGGTGACCTGAAGCGTGCGGAGCGCATGAGTGAGCGCACGATACGCGAGGAGCCAAACAACCCTGTTTATTTGGATACATATGGGTGGATATTATACTTGCAAGGACAGCATTCGTTGGCACTCTTTTATTTGAACCGTGCGGCGCAGTATGCGGATGAGGAGAACAGAGGGGTGATTGAAGAGCATATTAAAGTAGTGGAACAGAAATAGAATTTTGGTAGAGGCTACAGAACGGGCGGAGCCCTACAGGACGGGCAAAGCCCTACAGGATGCTGACGCTACAGGACGGTTGGAAGCCTACAGGACGGGCAAGACCCTATAGGAAGATATGACAAAGCGAATATATATTTACATAGTAATACTGATGATGCTTGCGGGATGTGGGACAAAGAAGAAAGTGAGTCCTATTATTCCGCAAGAGAGTGTGCCTACATGGCATACTTGTCTTATCCGCAATGCACAAGCGACGGTGGAGATGGGTAATAACAAACTGAGTGCGAATATTACGATGCAAGCAGTGCGGGACTCATTGGTGGTAATCAGCGTGATGCCGATGATGGGAATTGAGATGATGCGTATCGAGGCAACGCCGAAAGAGGTGATTTGTATAGATAAGTTACACGGGCAATACGCGGTGGCTACCTACGAGGTTTTTAATCAGCATATTACTCCTAAACTAACATGGAAAATACTGCAAGAGATTTGTTCGGCAGAGTTACCTAATGGAAAAACGAAAGCCCGACTGCACTATGTATTCAAGAAACAGACTATAGAGATACAGATACAATACCCCGAAAGGCAGTTGGATAGTCCTATTCGCATACAGAAACAACCGATACATAAATACAAACAGATAGATATCACCCAATGGTTTTAAGAAAAATATTCTACATATTACTATGTTTGTCTATCGTTCCTTTCGCATCGGCTGAGAGTGTGAAGGACCTGCAGAAGAAACAAAAGAAGTTGCAGCGCGAGATAGAACAGACGAATAAGATGCTCAAGCAGACCAAGCGTGAGGAGAGTGCTACGCTCAATAAATTGGAACTGATAGGACAAAATATCAAGAATCAAAAGCAACTTATTCGCACGCTGGACAACGAGATAACTGCTCTTGATAGCGAGATTACGACGCTTCACCAGACGCGTGACTCATTGCAGGCGGTATTGGAGGGTTATAAGGAGGATTATGCGAAGATGGTTAGACAGAGCCATTACGCACAGACGCAACAGTCGCCTTTGCTCTTTCTATTTAGCAGTGATAATTTTCAGCAGTTGGTTCGCCGTGCGCGTTATTTGCAAGAGTTTGCTCAGTATAGGAAGAGTCAGGTGAAGCATATTGAAGCGACGCAAGCGGAGATTGATGTACAAGACGCATTGCTGCAAGACAACAAGAACAACAAGCAGGCTGCTTTGAGTTCGCGCAAGCGCGAGCAGGCTAATTTACAGCGAGACGAGCGCAAGCAGCAGAGTATGTTAGACCAACTCAAGAGTAAAGAGAAGACGCTGACCAAGCAATTGCAGCAGAAACAGAAAAGCGTGGCTGCGCTCAATAAGAAGATTGACGATATCATCCGCAAGCAAGCGGCATCTAAGACCACACTCACCAAGGAGCAGAAACTGGTGGCTGGTGGTTTTGAAGCCAACAAGGGTCGTTTACCATGGCCGGTGGAGAAAGGTATGATTAGTGGTAAGTTCGGTAAACAGCAGCACGCCGTTTACAAACAAGTGGTGATGGATAATAAGGGTATATATATCCAAACGACTGCTGGTATGAAAGCGCGAGCAATTTATAAAGGAGAAGTGACAAGTTGCTTTATGGTGGGTGGTACCTACGCTGTGATTATTCAGCATGGTAACTACCGAACGGTGTACTCCAACTTAAGCAAATTGCAAGTGAAGCAAGGAGATAAGGTGGAGACTAAACAGGTGATTGGAACGATTTTCACCGACCCAGAGCAAGACCAAAAGACAGAACTTTATTTCCAGATATACAAAGATAGAAATATACTCAATCCAGAGCAATGGATAACGAAATAGGATTGCTCGGTGGATTGCAGATTTTAGATTTTAGAATTTATATTTTAGATTGCAGATTGCAGATTTTAGATTTTTAGAGATATGATAAAAAGAATACTTATTTGCATGATGGGGCTATTGATGCTCATGGGATGCAAGCAAAACAATTGGATGGATTGGAAAGTTCAGAATGAGGTATGGTTGGCACAAAATGCACAACAAGAAGGAGTGCATACTACTGCGAGTGGATTGCAATACAAAGTGATTGCAAACCCTACACCACAAGATGCAAGGCCTAATAGCACCAGTTCGATCCAATGCGACTACACTGTAAAACTAATTAATGGTTATCAGGTGGACGCAGGTAATCAAGTGACTCTCGATTTGAGAAATGTTATTCCAGGTTTTGCAGAAGGATGTACCAAGATCAATAATAATGGGGATATTGAACTCTATATTCCTTGCTACTTGGGGTATGAATACCAGAAATACCAAGAGAAGGACGAATATAATGCTGAAGGATTTGGTACGGAAGGTACCACGGGTTATATACCTCCCTACTCTACTTTGATTTATACGATACATATATGTTCCGTTCTTGGCAACTAATACTCTTAGGTGTGTGCGTCTTTATTCTCGGCACATGTGAAGATCCTCCTATTTTCCGTAGCAGTGTACCGATGTACCCTGTGCGTATCACAATAGATACAAATGTAGGTCCGTTCGTACACTTTATACCTACTGCTTCCTACTCACATATCATTGTGAATGAAGATGGATATTTCTACGATGGTAAGTTCATTCAGAAACCATTGGGAATGGATGCGTGGGGTTATGCCGGTGTGGTGGTATATATCAATATGATGGGTGGATATGATGCGTATGATCTATGTTGTCCCAACTGCGTGTATGAGCGGCAGGCATGCAAAGTGGATGGTCCGTTTGCGACCTGTCCGTTATGCGGAGAGCAATATACTTTAGGAGATGGTACAGCTGGACCGAACAAAGGTATAGCCACAGAACAATTACGCAGACTGAATGTAATGAATTCAGGCGGCAGACTAACAATCACACAACGCCAATGATACAAAAAGAAGAAGTAATACATATCGGTTCTATCCGTCGTCCTCACGGCAAACAAGGCGAGGTGACATGTCAGACGGTGAACACCTTATGGGATGATACGGAAGCTCGTTTTATCATCTTAGAGCGAGACAATATACTCGTTCCCTATCGTGTAGAGGAATGGCGTGAGAAGAATGTTGATGCGCTTATTTTTCGATTAGCAGGTATTGACAGCGAACCACAAGCGGCCAGTTTGACGGGCAGTGAGGCCTATATGCTACGAAGCGATGTGAATAGCGAGGCGGAACAGATGTTAACATGGCAGGATTTGGTGGGTTATAAAGTGCAAGACCAAGAGATGGGTGCATTAGGAAGTATTGCCCATATAGACGAATCAACGATGAACACGCTTGCCACCCTAACAGACGAACGACTTATACCGCTCCACGAAGATTTCATTATTGAGATAGACGAGACCAACAAGATAATACATATCAATCTTCCTTTTGCCTTATGATCAAACGAACAATAGCAGAAATGGGGCGCATGAGCGTCGAAGAGTTCCACACGGCAGACAAACTGCCGTTTATTGTGGTATTGGACAATGTGCGCAGTCAGCACAATGTAGGTGCGGTCTTCCGCACGGCTGATGCCATGTTATTAGAGGGGGTGTATCTATGTGGTATCTGTTGCTGTCCGCCTAATCAAGAAATACACAAAACAGCTCTGGGTGCTGAAGAGAGTGTTGATTGGACTTATTTTGCAGACACGAAAGAAGCTATTCGTGTGCTCAAGGAGAAAGGCTATACATGCTACGCCGTGGAGCAAGCGCATGATTCTATCACATTGGAACAAGCGGCGGCACAGATAAGTAGAGAATCCAAGATTGCCGTCATATTGGGGCATGAGGTTTTTGGTGTGCAGCAAGAAGTGGTGGATGCGTGTGATGGGTGTATCGAGATACCTCAGTATGGTACCAAGCACTCGATGAATGTGTCTGTGACAGCGGGTATTGTGATGTATAGGTTGAGCGAAGCGATGAGGGATTAGGGGTTAGAGATTAGGGGTGAGAGGTTAGAGATTAGAGGTGAGAGGTTCAATATATAAGAAAGTTTTTGGATTATCAATCAGAATAGGGACATATCATTATTATCACCTGCGAGGGATAAGGAAGTGGCATTCGCCGCCATACAAGCTGGTGCGGATGCCATCTATATCGGTGCACCACAATTTGGTGCTCGTCAGGCTGCAGGAAACAGTTTGGCGGACATAGAGGAAGTGGTGCGGTATGCACATCGCTATGGTGTGCAAGTATTAGTAACACTGAACACGCTTCTGCATGATGACGAGTACGCGCAGGCGGTCGCACTCGCACACGCGCTATATAAAATAGGTGTAGATGCGCTTATTATACAAGATTTACACCTATTGGATTTTGAACTACCTCCTATTCGTTTGCATGCATCCACTCAATGCGACAACCGTACGGTAGAGGATGTGATACGACTGCAGCAATTAGGATTTAAGCGCGTTGTTCTGGCACGCGAATTAGGTATTCAAGAGATAAGCGATATACACCGCGCTGTAGTAGCGTATAGCAGCGAGAAAGGTGAGAAACCCATTGAATTAGAAGCATTTATCCATGGCGCGCTATGTGTTTCCTATTCAGGTAAATGCTTTATATCCGAAGTTCTATGTGGCAGAAGTGCTAATAGAGGGGCATGTAGTCAGTATTGCCGTATGGCGTATGACCTATTGGATGCCAATATGCAAGAGGTATTAGACGATGATGGTCAACCTATTCACCAGCAGTATTTATTATCGCTGCAAGACATGGATAGAAGCGCTCATTTGGCAGAATTGATAGATGCCGGAGTAAGCACTTTTAAGATAGAAGGACGACTTAAAGATGCGGACTATGTGACCAATGTAACTGCCTATTACAGAGAGTTGTTAGACGCGTTAGGTACTGGCAAAGGACATATTTACCACCGCCGTTTCGTGCCTAATCCAGAGAAAACTTTTCACCGGGGTGGAATTGATTATTTCTTACATGGACGCACGCCCCATATGGCTAATTGGAAGACACCTAAATCCACAGGAGAATATATTGGCCAAGTGGTAGAGGCGATAGGAAACACATTACGCATACGATTAAAGGCGGGAGTAACGCTGCATAACGGAGACGGATTGAGTGTGGGCAATGAGGGATTTAATGTGAATGGTATAGATGGGGAGTTTATTAGAACGAACAAGACTATCCTCCTCCATCATGGAACAAAAGATTTATACCGTAATTTAGATATTGAGTTCTCCAAATCCATACACTCTGAAAGACAGATACCTGTGGATATTGTATTTAGCGAGACAGAAGAGGGTTTTTGCATACGCATTGGCGATAAAGAGCAAGTCTTTGTTTATCCCAAGGAGCCTGCTAAGAACGAAGAGAAAGCGCTCAGTAGTATCAAGACACAACTCGCAAAATTGGGTGACACTATTTATGTGGCACGCGAAGTGAAGGTGGAGAGCAGACCCTATTTCATACCTATCAGTGTACTGAACGAATGGAGAAGAGAGGTAGTGAAAGATTTGTGAATTTAGATTTTAAATTGCAGATTTTAGAGAATGAAAGAGTTGATGACTTGTAAATACTGCATTTTGCATGAATTGGGGCATTGCCGCAAGGTTAATCCTTATCCAAAAGATAAGGAGCCGCGTTATTTGCGCTTGCGTACAGGTAAGACCCTCGCCCTCACATTCGATTGCAAACGATGTATGATGATTGTGGAGGATGTTTAGATTGCAAATTTTTGATTTTAGAATTTAGATTTATGATAGCACTTATTTTTTCACTCATTCTACATGTCGGTTCCGGCGAGAGTATTAATGCTGCCTTAGACTCTGCGCGGACTGTGTATGCACAACGCGGGGAGACAACCACTATCCTTATTGAACCAGGCACTTACCAAGAAGAGTTGACTATAGATATACCAGGTTTACGCATGAAGAATGCCAGTCCTACTCCTTCTATCAAGATGTATAATCAAGGAGTGGATTGCGACAAGAATGCGGTGCGTATTACTTGGTATTATGGGCATGGATATCAATATAAAAGTATGGGAACGACGGTTAATTATGGAGGTAGTCGAACCCGCAAATGGAATGCATCGGTATTAGTGACAGCACCTGATTTCTATGCAGAAGATATCATTTTTGAGAACTCATTCAATATGTATGTCTCTGAGCGCGAAGCGGCTGATGATTTGGTAGATATCAGTCAATCCAACTTGGAGTGGACCGAAAAAGAGCGTCCAAAGAAGGTGATGCCTACTCGTCCGAAGACGGTGGGTTCGACAGAGGTACAGCAAAAGCGTTTTCGCGAACGCGCGGCAGCCATCTCTTTTACGCGTACGGCTACAAACGCACACCTCAAGAACTGCCGTGCTATTGGGCGTCAAGATGTATTATATGGCGAGCAAGGGGCGTCTATTTATTGGCAAGGAGGTGTGCTACAGGGGAGTGTAGATTTTATTTTTGGTGGTATGAAGATGGCAGTGTATAGAGCCACTATTGTTGCTAATATCAACAATGAGAAAAATGATAAATGTTATATCGCCGCAGGTCGGTCGGATAGCGGAGGACATGAGCAAGCGGATAAATATGACGGAACGACTCCCGTTTCCCAAGCGCGCGGGCTATTATTCTATAGATGTCACATCCGCTATGCTACCAGCGACGAATTGGCATATCCGATGACTAATGAGCAATTATCCATCAATAAAGGTCAGCAACAGATTTATCTGTCTCGTCCATGGCGATGGTGGGGAGAAACAGTATGGGCATACACCACTTGGGACGAAGGTATTTTACACCCTGTAGGATGGTCCACGGGTTTAACAAAAGGCAAAGCATGTCCTAATAGTTACGAATACAAATCGCAAGACAAATCACAAGGTCGTCCCAAATGGGTGAAGGTATTGGAGCGACCTATTCTGCCAGACGGCACTACCATTCGCGTAAGTAATTGGCGATAGATTGGTATTAAAAGCGGCTGTTTAAGTCGCTTTTTTGTGGAATAATTGACGGAAAAGAGCGAAAAAAAGCGCGTTGAACCTATTATATTATATATGCATTTGCATATATGGATTTTTTTTTGTAACTTTGCGCTCGCGTTTGTTTTAAATTATAGTAAGAAAAATTGATAAAGCATTATTATTTATGAAAATTGCGATTATAGGATACGGAAAAATGGGGCACATGATTGAGTCTATTGCTTTGGAGCGTGGACACGAGATAGTGTGTATCATTGATCAAAATAACTTGTGTGACTTTGAGTCGGAAGCCTTTGCTTCAGCCGATGTAGCGATTGAATTTACAACGCCTCACACAGCAGAACAAAACATCCGCCATGCTTGGGCCGCAGGTGTACCTGTAGTCTGCGGTACTACTGGATGGGATATAGAAGCAATAAGACAAGAGGCAACAAAGCGAGAGGTGGGATTAATATGGTCCTCTAATTATAGTATAGGTGTGAATATCCTTTTCGCCATCAATCGCCAATTGGCAAAGTTAATGGCAGTATATTCCGATTACACTCCTCACTTGACAGAGGTACATCATATCCATAAGCTTGATGCTCCCAGCGGCACTGCCAAAACGCTGCAAGAGGTTATTGGCGAGGAGCGATTACCTCTTCGAGCGATTGAATCTATCCGCGAGGGAGAGGTGGCTGGTATTCACACGGTGGTATGGGATAGCGAGGTAGACACTATCAGTATCAGTCACTCTGCTAAAACGCGCAAAGGATTTGCACTTGGGGCTGTGATTGCCGCTGAATGGCTTAAGGGCAAGAATGGATTCCACACGATGCAAGAAGTATTGGGGGTTTAGATTTTAGATTGCAAATTTTAGATTTTATATTTTAGATTGCAAATTTTAGATTTTGAGAATATGAGTTTGAAAGAAAGAATAAACAATGTAAGTCGTAAGGGATGGATACGCGCGGGAATATGGAGTGCGTTGTATATTGTATTTGTAGTATGGGTAGCATGGGGTGACTGGGCGAGTCTGGGTTGGTTGGCATTGCTGCCTATCATCATTGATGCCTTTACAACCCGATATATCAACTATACTTGGTGGCATAGATATAAACCTGCGGGAAAGGATGAGGCTGAGAATCCACATGCCAATTCCGTCTTATTCACGATCTTCTCGTGGATTGATGCGATTGTATTTGCATTGGTGGCCGTTTATTTCATCAACTTGTATATTTTCCAGAACTATCAGATACCTTCTTCATCGCTGGAGAAAACCCTTTGCGTGGGTGATTTTCTATTTGTGAGCAAGATGGCATATGGTGCGCGTGTACCTCAGACACCTCTGAGTATGCCATTAGTGCAGCACACGATGCCTACTTGGTTGGGAGGAGGAAAGAGTTATTTTGACAATCCTCATTGGGATTACAAGCGTCTCAAGGGTTGGACTAGTCCCCAAAAGGGAGATATTGTGGTATTTAATTTTCCTACTGGTGACACCGTATGTACAAAGATGCAGAATCCAGACTATTACACCTTGTGCCATTATTACGGGCAAGAGCTCGTTCATAAGCGCATAGATGTCTTCGGCGAGATAGTGGTGCGTCCAGTTGATAGACGCGAGAACTATGTGAAGCGCTGTGTAGGAGCACCGGGTGATAGTTTGAAGATTATCAATAATGTGATTTGGACCAAAGGAACAACGGATAGTGAGTGGATGCAAGAGCCTCAGCGCGAGGGATTACAACTCAATTACCTGGTACAAACAGACGGACACAACTTCAGTGACAAGTACATGGAGAAAATAGGTATCAGTGTGGCAGACCGCAAGCAATTAGACGCCACCACCTGGCATTTTCCACTCACACAAAGTATGAGGGATGAATTGGAGAAGAATCCTCATGTGCTTCAAATAATGATAGAACCAGAAATGAATGGTGGAGATGTTTACCCATTAGGGCATAACGAATGGACACGCGATAATTATGGCGCGATATATATACCACGCAAGGGAGACAAGGTGATGATTACCGAGGAGAACTATTGGATATACAAGCGCATTGCGGAAGCGTATGAGTTCAAACCTATAACTATTGGTAAGGAGTATGAGTTTGGTATGGATTACTACTGGATGATGGGTGATAATAGGCATAATAGCGCAGATAGTAGGTATTGGGGATTTGTGCCAGAGGACCATATTGTGGGTCGCCCTGTATTTATTTGGTTAAGTATAGACAAAGATAAGCATTCTATCCGTTGGAACCGATTAGGACAAGGAGCAAAGAACTAATACAATAGAAATGACTATTCTACCTATCGCATATTTAGCACCTATTGATTGGTATCGTGCATACCTTCTCAATCCCATGGACACTCAGATTGAGGTGATGGAGAGTTTTGAGAAGCAGACTTTTCGCAATCGCTGCACAATCACCACACCAGATGGGCCATTGATGCTGAGTGTGCCAGTCAAGAAAGTGGATCATAAGCAGTTGACGCGCGATATAGAGATTAGTTATCAACAGAGATGGCAACACCAACATTGGATTGCTCTCATGAGCGCATATAAGCACACGCCTTATTTTGATTACTATGCCGAGTTTTTTAGGCCTTTCTATGAGCGCGAAACGCGATGGTTGGTGGACCTAAATAACGCTATGCACGAAACGATTATGCAATTGCTGCACAATAGTGCCACACCCTTGCAGGGGTTTGCATATAATCGAACACAAGATTGGCAAGGAGAGAGAGACTGGAGTGGGATGATGAATAAACAGAGTATATTGGATTTGCTCTTTGAGTATGGTCCAGAGACGATGAAGGTGATTTTAGATTGCAGATTTTAGAATTTAGATTTTAGATTGCAGATTTTATTTGAGATGAAAGAGATTGATTGGGAAACATTAACATTTCACTATACCGAAACGGACTATATTGTTCGATGCACTTGTCATGGTGGTGTATGGGAAAAGCCCTATGCCACACAAGATAAGTACATCCGCATTCATGCGGCTGCGACGGGTTTGCATTACGGACAAGAATGTTTTGAAGGTTTGAAAGCCTTTCGTGGTGTGGATGGTAAAGTGCGTATTTTCCGCATGGAGGAGAATGCGAAGCGCATGTATCAGTCTGCAGAAGGACTGCTGATGACGCCAGTACCCACGGATTTATTTTGCGAGGCAGTTTTATTGGCATTAGAGAAGAATATAGATTTTCTGCCTCCTTATGAGAGTGGTGCCACCTTATATTTCCGTCCGTTATTGATTGCGACAACTCCTGATATCAGTGTAGGACCGGGCAAAGACTGCGAGTTTGTGGTTATACCGACGCCTATTGGTCCTTATTTCCCTAATGGGTTTAAGGGTATGCCAGCTATTGTGAATCGCACCGTGGATCGCGCAGCCCCCCAAGGAACAGGATGCTGGAAAGTAGGAGGTAATTACGCAGCTTCTTTCCGCGCGAGCGAGGTTGCTCATGCGATGGGTTACGAATGTATGTTCACCGACGCCAAGACGCATATGTATATTGACGAGTGTACAGCTTCTAACTTTATAGGGATCAAAGAGGTTAGAGACGAAAGATTAGAGGCGAAAGGTTGGGAATATATCACCCCTGATAGTAGTGCCATCTTGCCCAGTATAACGAATGACTCATTGATGACACTTGCTCGTGAGATGGGTATGAAGGTTACTCGTCGTCCTATTCGCGTAGAAGAATTGAGCGAGATAAGTGAAGCTGCAGCATGTGGCACAGCATGTGTAATTTCTCCGATAACACGCGTAGTGGATCCTGATAATGATATCACCTACTCGTTTGGAGACAAACCTGGTCCTATACTTACGAAACTATACCACGCGCTACAAGATATCCAATATGGGCGCACAGAGGATAAGTATGGATGGTGCAGATTGATAGAAACAACGAAATAATACAAAATAATACTAACTAACAAAACAAAATCATTATGTTTGAAAATCAACCTAAAGGATTGTTTGCTTTGGCTCTTGCCAATACAGGCGAACGATTTGGCTACTACACGATGTTAGCCGTTTTTGCACTCTTTTTGCGTGCTAATTTCGGTCTTGAGGCAGACGCAGCAGGACAAATCTACTCCACATTCCTTGCTTTTGTATATTTCCTACCTCTCGTAGGCGGTATGCTGGCTGACAAGATTGGTTATGGCAAGTGTGTTACTATCGGTATTATGGTTATGTTCCTCGGTTATGTACTCTTGGCAGTACCTCTTGGTAGCGATAATATTGCGATGGTAGCGATGATAGCTGCATTGGTGCTGATTAGTTTCGGTACGGGTTTATTCAAAGGCAACTTACAAGTGATGGTAGGTAACCTCTATGATGACCCTAAATACGCAGACAAGCGTGACGCTGCTTTCTCATTATTCTACATGGCTATTAATATTGGTGCGATGTTTGCTCCTACCGCAGCTGTGAAGATTATGGATTGGGCACAAACCAGTCTTGGCGTGAGTGTGAATGATAGTTATCACTTTGCATTCATGGTAGCCTGTGCTTCATTGGTATTAAGTATCGCTATTTACTACGCTTGCCGTCCTTGGTTTAAGCATGTAGAAAACTCTGCTAAGCAAACAGCAGCTACGGGTGGTGTGCAGGCAGAAGAACTTACTCCAGAGCAGACCAAGAAGCGTATTGTGGCATTGTGCCTCGTATTTGCTGTCGTTATATTCTTCTGGATGGCCTTCCATCAAAATGGTTTGACACTGACTTATTTTGCAGACGAGTTCGTTCAACCGCTCTGCACAGGCGTACAGACAATGGCCTTTGATATCATTAACTTAGTGATGATAGTGATTATGGTATATGCAGGTTTCTCATTGGCACAAAGCAAAGAGAAGAAGAGCAAAGTCATTTCTGGCGTAGCTATTATTGGTGCTTTGAGTGTATTGGCATATAAATACCTCAATATTTCTCCAGAAGGCATCACTCTCAGTGCTCCTATCTTCCAGCAGTTCAACCCATTCTATGTAGTGGCTCTCACTCCATTCAGCATGGCGTTGTTTGGTGCATTGGCAAAGAAAGGCAAAGAGCCATCTGCTCCTCGCAAGATTGCGTATGGTATGGTAGTAGCCACTATTGCTTATGTAGTAATGGCTGTTGCATCAATTGGTTTGCTCACTCCTAATGCACAAGAGTTAGCTCGTGTAACAGGCGATGCTACATTCGTGAATGCTAATGTGCTTATTTACACTTACCTGATTTTGACTTTTGCGGAGTTGTTGCTCAGTCCAATGGGTATCTCATTTGTAAGTAAGGTGGCTCCTCCAAAATACAAAGGTATGATGATGGGTGGTTGGTTTGTAGCGACTGCTATTGGCAACTACCTTGTATCTATCGGTAGTAACCTTTGGGGCGATATGCCATTATGGGGTGTTTGGAGCGTATTCATCGCAGTATGTCTCATTGCTGCACTCTTTATGTTCGGCATGATGAAGAAATTAGAGGATGCAACAAAGTAATATCACTTATATGCAAGAAGTAATTAAATATTTTGAAGCGATAGAAGCTCGTCTTGCTGCTCTTGAAGCGAAAGAGCAAACACTGTTAGAGCAAGAGCAGACGCTCCAAGCATGGGAAAATCGTCTGCAACGATTAGAGAAAGCACAGCAAGAGAACATGATTAAACTGCAAGCAGTTGGAACTCATGTAAATACGATGCTCCAAACGCTCAAGGCCCTTGAGACAAGGCAATCGGAAGCAGTCAGCGTGGCTGCTCCGATGCCTGCGTCTCAACCAATACAGGAAGAGGCACCCATGGTAGAACCCGTCGCTATAGAGCAACCTACTCCTCAACCTGTAATAGAAGAAGTAAAAGATATTGAGAGCATTCAAGAGCCCAAGGTGGAGAATCAAGTAGAGAAAGAGGAAGAAGTAGCTCCCAAAGCGAGTATATATGGCAAGGCTGTAACGGATATCCGTCAGGCTATTTCTATTGGTGATCGTTTTCTCTATCAGCGCGAGTTATTTGCTCAAAACGCCGAACTGATGCAACGCACATTGAATGAATTAGATCAGTTGCACTCTTTTGCAGAAGCCATGGATTACATCAACATGCGTTTCCAATGGGATCAAGAGAGTAATACTTACCAGCAATTCATTGTAACTTTGCATCGCCGTTTTGGATAAACAAGTATCACTAATCAATTGCAACAATGCTTTATATCGTCCCCACTCCTGTTGGCAATCTACAAGACATGACTTTCCGCGCTATTGAAGTGCTGAAGCATGTAGATTTAATTTTAGCCGAAGATACTCGTACCAGTGGTATTCTTCTGCAGCATTTTGATATCCGTACTCCATTAAAGAGTCATCATAAATTTAATGAGCATGCCACTTCGGCAGATCTTGTGGAGCGACTCAAAGCCGGAGCGAATATTGCTCTAATCTCAGACGCAGGAACTCCTGCTATCTCTGACCCAGGTTTTTTCTTGGTGCGCGCTGCAGCAGAAGCGGATGTGGAGATTCAATGCTTGCCAGGAGCAACTGCTTTTGTACCGGCACTGGTTGATTCGGGGTTGCCAAATAATCATTTTTATTTTGAAGGTTTTTTACCTCAGAAGAAAGGACGACAGACGCGCTTGCAATATTTGGCACAGTTGGACCAAACATTTATCATCTACGAGTCTCCATTCCGATTGGTAAAGACGCTTCAACAATTAGCATTGGTGTGTGGTGAAGAGCGCAAAGCCACCGTTACTCGCGAGATTAGTAAGATACATGAAGAAACTGTTCGTGGTAGTTTGAGTGAGTTGATTGCTCATTTCACAGCGAAAGCGCCTAAGGGTGAGATTGTTATCTGCGTAGCAGGGAATGAGTAGTGAGTAGTGAGTACAGAGTAGTGAGTAGTGAGTAATGAGTAGTGAGCTATTATATATAATATATTATAAGGTACGCGTGTGCGCGCGAGCGCGTATTTTAAAAGTTGTAAGGGTAAATATTTGCATATATCAGAAAAAAGTGTTATCTTTGCACATCTTTTTTCAATATTTTACATTCCATTCAGGTTTTAGAAACACAAAAAACATACTATGACCGTACAGAAAGAGTACTATATGGTATCGCGATGGTATCGTGAAGAACCAAATAACTACTAAATAACAACTAAATAACAACTAAATAACAACTAAAGATTATAGCGTAAAAATAGGGTAAGAATATAGTAAGAATAGGATAAAAACATAGTAGGTAGATAACAAAAAATACAATAAGTACATTACAAAATATAATAAGAATATGGCACAAGTGGAATTAAGTCCGGGTATTGAGAAATTACGCGGCAAAGTTAGTGGCAAGTCAGGTATGACTATGCGTGTAAAAGTTTATAAGAATGATGATGGGCACATTATCAAGTATGGTCCTCAAGAGTATTTCCACCGCGATAAGCGTGACTACAAGCAGAGTCCTCGTACTGCTGCCGAGGCGAGTCAGGCTGATTTTTGGCGTATGGTATGCCGCGAGGCTAGTTTGATTATCAAAGACAAGACGCATCCGCGTTATGCAGAGTTGCGCAGCCGTTGGAATGCACAATTCAAGAATGGCGGCGATGCCTTTTTGAATGAAGGAAAAAGCGAGAAAGTGGTTTATGGTATGTTCCCCGTATTCGTTCGGATGGTGATCATGAAGGAGAAAAAGAGCGAAATGAGTGCTGCTGAACAGGCTTAAAGAATGGTAAAAATGGTGTTTTGTGCACGCACTCGGTCTGTTTTGAGCATTTTTCAAACATCCAAATCACCAAAATGCTGATTACAAAGCAGTTAGACCAACTTGTTTTCAAAATGATTTTATGGTATTTTCTTGCATATATGGCAAAAAAGAAGTACCTTTGCAGCGAAATTCAAAACTCACACGATTATGAAAAAGATTTTTATTGTAATGCTGCTTGTGATTGCAAGCGGGTTATGGAATTCTACTAATGGGGCATGTATGGTTCCAGCAAAGAACAATAGCGATTTACCAACTATTTCCGTGAGTGGAGAACTACAAGAAAGAGGCTATCCTTGCGAGCCGGGGGAAATGTGTCCAACTTGTCTCACTCCCGCTTTGGAAACAGACAACGGTATCTACTATCTGACTACGACCGATGCTGAGATAGCAGCACAGTTGGACAGTTTATTCAATTATCTATATAGTCTCAATTGTATATGTACATTTCCTACCAGAGTAACAGGAACCATAGAGCAAAATGGTAGTTTTAAGTATATTAATATCAGTCATATAGAGACTGGTGATCCACAACCCGTATCACAAGAAAACAAGGTTAAATCTCACGCAACCCAATGGTTTGGAATTCAATATCACCACGATTATCCTCAATCAGAACACACGCCTATCATTACCGGGATAACATATAATTTGGGACCTGATACGCTCATTAATACCAAACTATATCGTCAAATACGCTACACAAATGAAAGTAAGAAGGTGACAAATGCCTATCATGGAGCTATTCGCCAATCAGAAGACAGACAAGAGGTGTACTATATCCCGTCTGGGATAGATAAAGAATATCTGCTCTACAATTTCGATGTCGAACTGGGGGATACGGTATATGCTTATGCAGGTTTTTATGACGCCTCTTGTGTAGAAATGATAGAATACGAACAACATCAGAGCATTACTCCTGCATGGATAGTGCAGGATATACAAGTAATAGATGGCAGAAAGCACATTACTGTTCAGCAAGATGCACATGTGGTAGAATGGATAGAAGGAATAGGGACAAAACATATTTTATGGCCTGTAGGAAGAGGGTGTTATGCAACAGGTATGGAAGTACAGTTCCATCATACACTATGCGCTGCTGATAACGAAGGTAATACGATTTATTCTTTTGATACCGATTATATAGGCATTCGAAACAACTGCCCCGATTGGGCTGTTTTATCAGATGCAGATACTATTCCTTTATACACGGGTGATGATCCAGGGTCGTCAACTGTGGACCCTATTGATCCTAATCAAGTGGTAGTGACATTAAATGGGAATGAGTTGAATATCAAGGAGTCTTCAGGCGATGAGATAAACTACACATTAGTTCTCAACAAGAACAAGCAAGCACCCACTAAAGAACAGACAGTACAAGCTAATAGTTTTATTCATTCAGTATCTATTGAGTTGACAGAGAGTGGTTATTACACTCTTCGTTTGACAAATCCTAAATGGACTAACAATATAGTGGGGCACTTCCAGTATATTAACACTGCGATAGAAGAAGTGCAAGGTGATGAGAGGTGCAATACCAAGATTTTACGCGACGGACAGTTGCTCATTCGGGTGGGCGAGCATCTATACACTCCTACTGGAATGCAAATTCAGTGAAAAAGACAAGTAACATATTCGTTGTAATGTTGTGCATGTTGGTTGTGGTTGGTTGCAACCGACATGCAGACCAGTCTGCTCTTGCATATTACGAGGAGGGTAAATCTTTGCGCGAGTCGGGTCAACCCATTGAAGCGATGCAAGTTTTTCTTCGCGCAGCACACAGCGGTACTCACGATGAAGCCTTGCTCGGTCGCGTGTATTCCAACATGGCTAACATGTGCAGACAGGCGAACGAGCATTCGACTGCTTATGAAGTTTATCGCTTATCCGCCGAACATTTTGCTTCCTCTGGGGATAGTTTGGCTTACGCGTATGCGTTGAACAATATGGCTTGGGAGTTGGCTATTCAAGGTGAGAAGGCGCGCGCATTGGAATTAGTAGAGCAGGCTCTTAATGTTCATCTATCAGCAGCTGATTTTTGTTTAGTAGAGGAGAAAGTGCGTGAGAGCCGCGCCGCTGCATGCTTGTTCGCCCAAGAGTACGACTCCGTTTTGGTTCACACTACTCCGCCTACCAACGATTACTTGCTGATGGTTCGTGCGCAGGCTTATTCTTACTTACAGATGGACGATAGTGCAACCTATTATGCGCAGTTACTTCTTCCGCGTGTGACTAACCCATTCTACTTAGATGATATATATTATATTCTGACGCATAATGACTCAAGTGCGGATAGCGACTCTCTCCGTGCGCTCTCTTCTGCGCGTGCGGATGTGCAAAACGCTATCAAAGAGCGGCATGGTCAATTAACACAGGCAGTGCAATTGTTAGAAGAAGACATGCGGAGAAGTAGGAAATTATGGTCTTCGCCATGGATAAAATGGCTACTATGTATTATAGGTGCTTTGTTTGTCTATATATTGATTGTTGTTTGGCGTCGGCGTCATACACAGACAGTCCAGACCGAGCGACAGCACGAAGCATTAACTCATTGTATTGCTCTCTTACGCGAGAGCAAGAATTTGCGTGAAGAGTTAGCATGGAATGACTATACGCAGTTCTGCCTTCAGACAAATAAACTATTTAACGGACTTGCTTCTCGTTTGCACACTATGGGTTTGAACGAGCAAGATATACGGTTGTGCGTACTGGTTTTATTAGGTTTGAGTCACAAAGAGATAGCCGATATGCTCAATTGCTCACACAAGAGTATCGGCAAATTTAAAGACCTGACAGCCAAGAAGTTAGGTATTTCCGGCGGACAATTGCAAGACCTATTGAATAGTAAGTTATTATAAGAAAATCAAAATCCCAAGTTTTTTCCCAAGTACAAAATTTGGATATTTAGGCGGTTAGAGTCGTTCCAGTTTGGCATGGGAGAGGAGGAGGGTTTTGGTTCCTACCTTATCGAAAGCTATTTCTATCTTATCATTCTCCGTCACCAAGTCACGATAGACACGATTGACCGTTCCAGGGCCAAAGACCTTGTGCTCTATTCGTTCTCCTGCACTATATATTGACTCAATAGGCATGACCTGATTGGTAGTAGTGCGGGTGGGTATGGATGGTTGTGGTTGCGCCGCTTGGGTGCGAGTGGTAGTAGGGCGCTCGTATGAGTTAGAGCGGAAAGGTGTGCCCCAAGTGGTATTACCGCTCCATCGTGTGGTGGATGGTTGTGGGTTATTTTTCAGGATTTGCACATAGGCGCGATCAATATCATTGAGGAAACGGCTTGGCGAATTGAAGGTTATTTGTCCGTTTCTGAATCGCTGGCGTGCATATGATACGACACAAGTTTGCATTGCTCGTGTGATAGCGACATAGAAGAGGCGGCGTTCCTCTTCTATTTCATATTGGGTAGTGCAGAACTGAGAGGGGAAAAGATTTTCCTCCAATCCTACAATATAGACGACAGGGAATTCCAATCCTTTGGCTGCATGTACTGTCATGAGTGTTACGCGATTAGTGGTATCTGCTTGATTATCATCTTGATCGGTCATGAGACTTACTTCGCTCAAGAAATCAGTGATGGGTGTATAATCAATTCCCTCATTGGCTCTTTGTGTGACAAACTCGCGGATGGCATTGAGTAATTCCTGCACATTTTGTGCTCGGTCTATTCCTTCTGTTGTTCGGTCCATCATCAGGGCGGTAGTCACTCCTGTTTGACGCAAAAGCATTTCGGCGAAACGGAAGGCATCCATTTCTTCGCTCTGCACAGCCATTTCGTCTATCATGGCAGCGAAGGCACTTATTTTCTTTCTCATTGGTCCGCTCATCTCGAGTGGATAATCATCTGGGTGGCGCATCACTTCGAGATAGGATTGATTATTCTCGATGGCACATAGTGTGACTTTCTTCATTGTAGTATCTCCGATACCTCTTGAAGGGAAGGTGAGTGCTCGCAGTAGTGCTTCGTTATCTTTGGGATTGACAGCTAAGCGGAAGTAGGCAAGTGTATCTTTTATCTCTTTTCGCTGATAGAAGGAAGTGCCTCCATAGATACGATAAGGAATATTATTTTTACGCAATTCGCCCTCAAACGCTCGTGATTGTGCGTTTGTTCGATAGAGAACAGCTATATCCTCGTATGAAAGGTTTCGGGCGGTATTACGCTTCTCGCGCATAATCATTTCCACGATGCCTGTAGCCTCCGCACGATCATCAACGAATGCTTTGAGTCCAAGGGGTGAACCTTCTTCTCCCTCCGAATAAACATTCTTTTTTATCTGATGTATATTATTATGAATGAGCGAATTAGCTGCATTCACTATGTTTTGTGTGGAGCGGTAGTTGCGCTCCAATTTGAAGAGTTTAGCTTGTGGGTATTGCCGCTGAAAATTGAGTATATTGCTTATATCTGCTCCGCGGAAGGAGTATATTGACTGCGCATCGTCTCCCACGACGCATATATTCTGCTGCGGATGTGCAAGGCGCTTGACGAGTAGGTACTGTACATAATTAGTATCTTGGTACTCATCTACCAAAATATATTTGAATTGCTGTTGGTATCTATCGCAGGCTTCTGGACAGGTATCCATTAATCGCAACATATTGATGAGGATATCATCAAAATCCATTGCGTTAGCTGCTATGAGTCTGCTTTGGTAGATAGAATAGACAGTAGCGAGTTCGTACATTCGTGCTTCGCGGTCCTCTTTGAGTAGATGCTGATTAGCGCCGTATTGTGCTGGGCTGATGCATCGGTTTTTTGCCATGGATATGCGCCCGAGTACGGCAGAAGACTTATATATTTTCTCATCGAGTCCTCGCTCTTTGCATATGGCTTTGATGAGTGATTTGCTATCGGCTGTATCGTAGATGGTGAATGCAGAGGTATATCCGAGTAGGTCTGCATATGGGCGTATGAGGTGTACGCATACGCTGTGGAAGGTGCCCATTGTGAGGTATCGTGCATCTTGTGCAGGGACGAGTTTGAGGATGCGCTCTTTCATTTCTCGTGCGGCCTTGTTGGTGAAAGTGAGTGCCATTATTTGCCCTGCAGGTATTCCCTGCTGCAGCATATATGCGATGCGATAGGTGAGCACTCGCGTTTTTCCCGAGCCTGCTCCAGCGACTATGAGTGATGGACCTTCAGTCGCCTCAACTGCCTTGCGCTGTATTTCATTGAGATTATCCAGAAAATGCATAGTAATACGAATTGATGTGCAAAAGTACAAAAAAAAAATGACATATGCAAGGAGGGAGGGTTTGGAGGTAATACTTTTTTTTCAAAAAAAATTGCATATTCCAAAAAAAAGCAGTACTTTTGCAGTCGATTTATGTTACCTATTGAGTTTATAGACAATATGCACAAGGAGATGGGTAGCGAGGCAGAGTTGCTGCTTCGTGCTTTGGAGAGCGAGCCTATCACGAGTATCCGACTGAATAGTAAGTTGGATGTGCTGACTTTTGCTTGTGATACAGAGGAAGTTCCATGGCATATTGATGGTTATTATTTGAGCGAGCGTCCTGCATTCACATTAGATCCGCTTTTCCATGCGGGTTGCTATTATGTGCAGGAAGCGAGTTCGATGTTTATTCAGCAGGCTTTGGAGCAGTATGTGGATACAGATAGTATTGTATTGGATTTGTGTGCTGCGCCTGGTGGTAAATCGACCTTGATAAGTGAGTACTTAGGTAAGGATGGTTTGCTGCTGAGTAATGAGGTTGTGCGTCAGCGTGTCTTCATACTGAGCGAGAATATTCAGAAATGGGGTAATGGTAATACGGTAGTGACTCATAATAGTGCTGCGGAGTATGGTGAGCGCTGTCATCACTTATTTGATTGTATATTGGTAGATGCTCCTTGTTCTGGCGAGGGTATGTTCCGCAAGGATGCGAGTGCCCGCGATGAATGGAGTACTCAAGCGGTGAAGCATTGTGCTGAGCGTCAGCGTAGTATTTTGGCGGATGTATGGGATGCGCTCAAGCCAGGTGGTGTGCTGCTCTACTCTACTTGCACTTTCAATCGCGAAGAGAACGAAGATAATGTGCAATGGATATGTGAGGCATTGGGTGCTGAAGTGCTACCTATTGCGTATGAATCTACATGGGGCATTACAGAAGGTAGTGTAGGTTACCATTTCTACCCTCATCGTGCGAAAGGGGAAGGTTTTTACTTATGCGCTTTGCGTAAGAATGATGACGAGGAAGTGCGGACGGTGAAGATTAAGACGCCTAAGAATAGTCCTGCATGTCCTCATCCTGAGTTTTTGGGTGCGATGCGCTCATGGTTGCAGCACCCAGAGGAGTGGGCTATTCGCTATGTGGATCGTTTTGCGACGGCTTATCCTATTAAATATAAAGAACTGATTGACTGGTTATCCACCCAGCTGACTTGTATTTCTACTGGTTTTGGTTTGGGTGAGGAGCGAGGTCGTGGTATAGCTCCTCAACATAGTTTGAGTATGGCGAAGGACCTCAATAAAGAAGCTTTTCCTACTGTGGCATTGAGTCGTGAGCAGGCTCTTAGTTATTTGCGGACCGAGGCTTTGAGCCTTGTCGATGTGCCGCTCGGCCTTTTGCTTTTGACTTATGAGGGTGTGCCGCTCGGTTTCGCGAAGAATGTCGGTAACCGCCAGAACAACCTTTACCCGAACGAATGGCGTATTCGTCATCTTTAGGTGCTTGTCCTAATTGATCTGGTATAGGTAACAACTCGATTTCTTTTTTTAAGAATCGCTCTATTCGTATCCAATATTTTGCATCTTCTGGGCTGACGAGCGTGATCGCTTCGCCGCTATTTTCTGCTCTGGCTGTTCGTCCAATGCGGTGGACATAGTCTTCGGGGTCATGCGGAACATCGTAATTGATGACGAGTGGCACATCGGTGACATCTATTCCTCGTGAGACAACATCTGTAGCGACGAGCACATCCACTTTTCCATTTCTAAAATCAAGCATGACTTGGTCGCGCTCGTTCTGCTCGAGGTCGGAGTGCATAGCTCTGGCGTCTATTTTGAGTGTTCGCAGTGTGCGGGTGAGTTCTTTAACGCGCTGTTTCTTGCCAACGAAGACGATGACTTTATTCATCTTTTTGCCTTGCAAAGCCAGTTGTATCATGCCTGTTTTTTGTGCCTCGTAGAGGTGTACTTTCATTTGGCGGATAGTCTCTGGTGGTCTTGAGACGGCAATCTGCACTTCTTTGGGTTGGCGCATGATGGCTTTTGCCATGCGTCGTATTTTGTCTGGCATGGTAGCCGAGAACATGATTGTTTGGCGGTCGGCGGGTAGTTTGCGTACGATGGTCATTATATCGTCGTAGAATCCCATGTCGAGCATTCGGTCTGCTTCGTCCAAGATGAAATATTTGACTCCAGAGAAGTCAATATCGTATATATTCATTTGGCTGAGGAGTCTGCCTGGTGTAGCGATGACGATATCTGCTCCTTTCTGAAGTCCTGTGACTTGTGTTCCCCATGCTCCGTTATCTTTGCCTCCATATATAGCGACTGAAGAGAAAGGGACATAAAAACCGAATCCTTCCATCTGTTGGTCTATCTGCTGCGCGAGTTCGCGCGTAGGCGCCATGATGATGGCATTGAGTTTATTTGGGTCATGGTTGTCAAAAGCGAGGTTTGTGAGAAGAGGGAGTATGTATGCAGCAGTTTTTCCCGTGCCTGTTTGTGCGCAGGAGATGACATCGTGTCCCTGCAAGATGACAGGGATAGTGTGCTCTTGCACGGGTGTACATTCATCAAAATGCATATCCCACAAGGCATCTAATACTTCGTCTGAAAGAGGTAGTTCGTCAAAAAACATATTCTTTTGGTCTATTATTCTTGCTCTTTGAGTGCAGCCAATAACTGGTTGATATCCGCAAAAGTGGTCCATCCTACTATTTGCTCTGCAGCTTGTCTATTGGCTGATAGGTCATCTATAAAAACTGTATTATCTGGTGTGCCGCCTATGGCGTCATTGACCCGAACAAATATTTCCGGTTCGGGTTTTGCCATGTGCATTTCTTGGGAGAGGAAGAATCGCTCAAAATAGGCATCGAGGTGATAGGTGGTATTGATAAAATCAAAATGGAGGTCATTGCCATTGGATAGCATATAGATGCGATAGCCTTGCTGCCTAAGTTGCGCCACTATATTGAGTCGCTCTTGGGGCAAATCTGCTACCATGGCCATCCATGCGTCTTTGATATCTTGCTCCGTAGTAGCTGGATGGCAATAAGGCATAATCTGCGCTACAAACTCTTGCGTAGATATGTTTCCTCGTTCAAAATCCGCCATCAGTTGGCGATTGGCGATGCTAACCGATTTGACTCCTTCTCCATCCTCATCCATTCCTAACACGGTGCGCATGTTCTCCGCGCCCATCAGTGCTGTAAAAGCATTGACACAACGGGGCACATTGAGGTTGATAAGCACGCCGCCCAAATCAAAAACGATATTTTTTACTTGCATGTCTGATTAGGTGTCATTATTTCTCCCATCCCTCAAAGACCTCAGGGCCGTAGGTGTTATCCTCATTAGGGTCGTGCAGCGGTGCCCATAGTTGTGCAAAGAATGGGTTTTTCTTCGCCACTTTATCCCAATCCCATGGACGAGGTGCTTGTTTTTCTCCTTCGTATGGGAAAGGCATATCATATGGTGACCAGTGCCCACCGAGGAGGATGAGTCGTGGTGTAGCAGTGAAGGTATTGCCATTGGCATCTTCCCACTTGAGTGGTGTATCCCAATCGCCTTGGGCCATCTCGGTAGAGAGACATTTACCTCCGCGGAAGGCCGCAGCGGCTTGCATATCTTCGATGGTGAATAGATTTTTGGGTTTCTGCTCGTCGTAGCCATGATTTAAGAGTGTGTACTCATTGCTATTATGCGAGAGGTCGGTATTTTTCCAATCAGGAATAGCGTTATAGGCTTCAATGGTACCATAATAGGCAGCGATGCGCTTTGCCACTTTTTGCTTTTCTTCTGGTGTACCGTTGACGCTTTTCTTGATCCACCATTGTGTGCCGTGCTCTTTGCTGCACGCCATGGCGTACATTGCCAGTTTGACGCAGCGTGGGAAGAGTTTGGCTATTTTGGTTTTTGCAGCGAACTTGATGCCCATTGGTACACTATCGGCTTTTGCCATTTGGGCGAAGTAGTCCTTAACAGGTATATTGGCACGGAAGTGGAGATAGTTTTCTAATTTATCGCCATCGATGTACCACATTCCGTGGAAGTTACGGGTAGTGAACCATTTAGCATTGAATATTTTCTCTGGTTCTGGGCATCCGATACAATCCAGGAGTAGTTGTTCAAACTCATAGTTTGACAGGCGGTATTGCTCTCCCGAACCGATGTTATAGTAGTTTTTCCAGAATTCAGCGGGCACTTCTGGTCGGCATACGCGTTCCAAGAGTCGTCCACTATCTTCCACAGTAGCCCATTCGAGTACGCCTCGGATAGGCACATGGAACATTATTGGGTCGTAGTTTTTGAGGATAGCTGGGTATAGGATACCTGATTGGCGTAGGCTTACCCATTGCTTGATACCTGAATTGGTGATTATTCGTTCAGCTTCGGCTTTGGTCAGTCCGTAGTGGTCGTATGCCGAGACGCAGATAGGGTCTCCTGCTCGTCCCCAGTGTAGTGGTTCGCGGCGGTCACCCATTTGTGCGACAGAACCGATATACACCACTTTGGGTTGCTTATCTGCTGGTTGCGCCAAAACAGCTTTGGTGATATTCTCCGCTGCGGTTATATTGGTTCGCAGAGTGGCTTTTGGTCTATAGTCTGCTTGTGGTGAGACCATACCTCCTACATGGAGTACGATATCCGCGCCTGTTACGCCGCGAAGGATATCGTCATAATTAGTGAGGTCGCCCCAGATGACTTCTAACTGCGATAGAAGTGGTGCGAGTAACTGTTGATTTTTCTTGCTTGGGCGTGCAAGAATACGGAGGTTATAGTTCTCTGGATAACGCAGTATTTCCTTCATACCTGCGTATCCCATTGTGCCTGTAGCACCTGTAAGAAAGACGGTAGTCTTCATATATGATAAAACATTTAATTATTATTTCTTTCCAATTCCATCTACTAATTGCTGCCATTTTTGCTTTGCAAATCCCCATGTATCATTGATGAGTTGTACTCCCCAATGGGTATTTTCCTCGGCCTCTTCCGCTTCGCGTGTTTGTGTAGATAGGATGGCATCGTTATCGGCGATAAGGAGTAGTTGATCGCCAGGATGCAGTTCTGTTTGTCCCGAAGGGACGAAGAAATCTTCTCCTCGGCGAATCATGATGACCAGCACTTTCTCTGGGAAGACGATATCCTTCAGCATATTGCCATTCGCAAGCATTTGCTCAGTTATTTCCATCTCTGTGGCTGTCGACTCTACTTCTTCTGGCAGGTCGATATCGAAATGCATAAGTTTTTTGACTGCTATTGGCGGCGTTGCCAATCGCAGTTTCTTAGCCACATTAGACAAGGTGGTACCTTGGATAAGCAGGGAGACGATGGTACAGAGGAAGACGATATTGAAGATAAGGTTCGCTCCCGGCACATCGTTTGCCTCGCACATGATGGCGAAGATGATAGGCACAGCGCCTTTGAGTCCGACCCAACTGAGTAATGCTTTATCATTCGAGCGGAACTGCTTGAAAGGCAGCATACATAGATAGACCGCCAATGGACGCGAGATGAATATCATAACGACGCTGATGATTAAGCATGGGAGTAACACTTCTAATTGAATAAGTTCATGTGGGCGTACCATGAGTCCCAAGACTAAGAAGATGACTAATTGGCTGAGCCATGTGAGTCCATCGAAGAAACTGCGTGTTTGGCGCTTGCGCGTGAACTTACTATTCCCGATGACGAGTCCGCCGATATAGACGGCGAGGTAGGGATTTCCTTTGAGGTAATAAGTGGCTGAGAAGATGAAGATACACGCGGTGAGTACCATTATTGGGTAGAGCGATTCATTGCCCAAATCGGCTTTGCGCATGATGCTAACTATTCCTTTTCCAAACACAAATCCCATAACGGCTCCCATCACTAATTGGACTACTATATCTTGCACCACAGAGAGGGCTGTGACTTGACTGCTGGTGGCGGTGATGATACCAATCATCGTGGTTGTCAGCACATAAGCCATAGGGTCGTTGGCTCCTGATTCTAATTCCAGCAATGGGCGTAGGTTATGCTTGAGACCAATGCCGTTTGTTCGCAAGATGGAGAATACAGATGCCGAGTCAGTAGAGGACATCGTGGATGCCATGAGTAGCGCCATGACGATGGTGACGCTGGTGACTGATTGTAGCCAGCCAAAGACGAAATAGATTATCACGCCTGTGAATACCATTGTAAGCATGACTCCCAAGGTGGCTAATGTCAATCCTGGCGCCATGACAGAACGGATCTCTGAGAGCTTGGTATCTAAACCGCCAGAGAAAAGGATGATACACAAGGCGATGGTACCTATCGCTTGTGCCGAGCCCACATTGAGCATATAGCCTACTCCGTCTTCATCTATCAAACTACCAATACCGTCGGGGCCGAACAGCATACCCACTGCCAAGAAAAGCAGCAAGGCCGGTACGCCGAATTTATATCCGATTTTATCGGTGAAGATGCTCGCAAAAAAGAGCATTGAGAGTACTAAAAGAATCAATTCTACTTGCATAGACTAATCATTTGGAAGAGTTACTTTTTCTTCTTGAGCAGGAACTCATCGATGATTTGAATCATATTCTCCTTTGGGTATAGCCCCTTAAGAATCATAGGTTTTCCCTCTACAGGAATGTATAGAACTTGCGGAATAGAACTAATACCAAAAGCCATTGCCAACTCGCGTTCGCGCTCTGTGTCGGCTTTGTAGAAAACAACTTGGTCACAATATGTTTGGCTCAATTCCTCCATGATAGGCGCCAGGCGCTTGCATGGGCCACACCAAGTGGTATAGAAATCGATGACACAAGGTTTATCGCCTTTATATTTCCATTCCTTGGAAGTCTTATAGTCAAAAATACGCTCGCGGAACTGCGCTGTGGTGATATAAATCACATCTTCTGCCATCACCGATGTGCAGACAAACAGGATGAGTGCTAAACTAAATAATTTCTTTTTCATATCTATGTTGGTTTTTATATACAAATTTAGAGTGCAAAACCTTTGCGGTGCAAAGGTACAACTTTTTTTGCATATATGCAAGCAGAGAGTGATGAATAATAAATAAAAAAACGGAGACGAGGTTTAATTCGTCTCCGTTGAGGGATAAAAAGGAATTTTTGATGACACTCATGCATGGGCAAATCACCTCACCTCTGCCCCTTGCATAGTATATGTTTTACCATTACGAAGGATGAGAACTTGGCCATTTTTCAGGACAAGACTACCTCTATTTTCGATTTGAGAAGACGATGCATTCTCTATACCCTCAGAAGCAACGCACTCAATATAGTTAAACTCACCCCATATGGCGTGCTCTTCATAATCATGTTTCGATTCGCAAGGCACAAACAAGTACCCATATTTCATAGCATTGTTTTCAAACAAAGACTTATTCACTGCTGGTGGTGTAATGGCATTACAATAGAGATGGGTTAATTCATAACAGAACGCAAAAGCGTTTTCTATATTTGTTACGCCTTTGCCTATAGTTACTGATTTCAAAGATGTACAATCCCAAAAAGTACCTCCCAGAATGGCTGTAACGCTATCTGGAATCACAACAGAGGTAAGAGACTTACAAGCATAAAATGCACTGGTTCCGATGCTTTTCACACTATTAGGAATAGTGATAGAAGCTAAAGAAGAGCAACCTTGAAAAGCCTGCGCTCCAATAGTGGTAACACTTTCAGGGATAGTAACAGTAGTTAATGAGGTGCAACTAGAGAAAGCACATAGTCCTATGCTTTTCACATCATTGCCAATGATATATTCTGTTACTGTTGAGCCAAATATGTTATTAAGAGAAAAAATATTACTAAACTTCTTATTATTTAGAATCGCTTCCGAATTAATTGTTACCGAGGTTAAAGCGCATTCTGAGAAAGAACCCGCCTCTATGCTGGTTACGCTTTCTGGAATGGTTATAGAACTTAATGATTTACATCTGGAGAATGCATACGACCTGATACTTGTCACGGTGTAGGTAGCACCATTATAGATAACCGAAGAAGGAATAATCACAGAACCAGAATATTCATCTGCATACTCTGCACTTGAGTTCCCTCGATAGGTGACGGTGGCCGTTTGTGTAGCACTATCAAAGTCATACCAAATACCATCCACTTGCGTATCTGAGGCACATATCGCTCCAACACCTGACACCAGTATAAAGAAGAAAATTAAAAGTTTTTTCATCATGAATATATTGATTATAAATATGCATAAATAATTCCGAGCGCAAAGGTAGTGTTTTTTTCTGAGATATGCAAGTTTTTACTAAAAAACGGCAGAACTCTTGCGTATATGCAGTTTTTGTTGTACCTTTGCGCCGTAATTGCAGAAGATATATAAAGTAGTGATTGTAGAAGATTTACATAAAGCCGTGTTAGAGAGTGTTTGCCAGTACGAGCAGACACAAGTATGCGCATTGGTGGATGAACATGTGGCGCATAGATGGCAGCAGATGGTATCATTGGACATCCCAACTCTCATCGTTCTTGGAGGAGAAGATATCAAATCCATAGAAGGACTGAAGCAAGTATGGGATTTCTTGCTCGCGCATCAAGTTACTCGGCGCGGCGTGCTGATATGCGTAGGAGGTGGAAGCATCACCGATTTGGGCGGCATGGCGGCAGCTACATATAAACGCGGCATTGATTGTATTCACATACCCACCACTCTCCTCTCTATGGTGGATGCGGCAACAGGAGGTAAGACGGGTATTAATTACAACGGGATGAAGAATATACTCGGCACATTCCACACACCCGTAGCCACATTGATTGATCCCGAATGGCTCTGTACATTACCCACTGAGCAGTTACTTAGCGGTTTTGGCGAAATGCTCAAGAATGCCATTTTATCCGATGAAACCGAGTGGAATAGACTATTGGTTTATGATTTAGACACATTCGATACTCGTTCTCTTGTGCCGCACATCAGTAGCAGTTTGGCTATCAAAGAAGCGATTGTAAAAGCCGACCCTCATGAAGAAGGATTACGCAAGGCACTCAATTTTGGACACACTTTCGGTCACGCCTTAGAAGCACTGAGCGAAGGACATATAGCACATGGTTATGCTGTGGTGTATGGCATGATAGCAGAGTTGTATCTGAGCGTCACGCTATTGGATTGCCCTAAAGAGCCTTTGCAGCAACTGACGCAATTGATGCTTCATTATTATGGCCGTCCACAATGTAACTGCAAAGACAGGGAGCGATTGATGACGCTCATGCAGCAAGACAAAAAGAATGAGCGCGCAGCTGAGATCAACTGCACGCTACTTCATAAGATAGGCGAACCTATTATCAATCAGGTTATTACCCAAGAACAAGTGGCTGAAGCATGGGATTATCTGATGTCCCTGTGATTATTCTTTATTATAGGCGGTAACTATCTTGCTTACCAGCGGATGGCGAACGATATCTTTCTGATTAAACTCAACGATAGCTATTCCTTTCACCTCTTTGAATCGCTCCATCGCATCGCGCAATCCTGAGCGTTGCGAGAGTGGAAGGTCAATCTGCGTGAGGTCTCCCGTTACAATCATCTTACTACCCATACCCAAACGCGTGAGGAACATTTTGAGTTGCGCGATAGTGGTATTCTGCGCTTCGTCAAGAATCACTATTGCGTCGGATAGCGTGCGTCCACGCATGAAAGCGAGCGGTGCTATTTGAATGACACCTCGCTCCATGAACTCGCTCAGTTTGGTATCGGGCAACATATCTTGCAAGGCATCATAAAGAGGTTGGAGATAAGGGTCCACTTTCTCCTTCATATCTCCGGGCAGAAAACCAAGTTTTTCTCCCGCTTCCACAGCAGGTCGAGAGAGTATTATTCGTCTCACTTCACGATTTTTAAGCGCACGCACCGCGAGTGCGATAGCCGTGTATGTCTTACCACTACCAGCTGGGCCGACGGCGAAGAGTAGGTCGTTCTCCGCATAGGCTTCAACCAGCAGGCGTTGGTTAGCAGAACGCGCATAGATAGACTTGCCATTTACACCATGGACGATAAGGTTATCCGTGGCGTGCTCATGTGGCTGCTCGCCATGTAGAAGCATGAGAATATCTTGTTCTGCAAGGCGATTATTACGAATACAGAACTCCTCGCATAGGCGCAGTGAGCGCTCGAAATGGGCGATTGCCTTGTCGGTACCCGTCAGTTTGAGTTGGTATCCGCGTGCCACCACACGCACCTCTGGGTGCTGGTTTTTCAAGCACTGCATATTTTGATTATTCACACCATAGAAAGTAGGTGTGTCGATTGCCTCGTTGAGTTGGATGATCTGTTCGTTTAGCATATTTATTCTCTTATTGCTCTATTCTGCATGCAAAAGTACAACTTTTTTCTGATATACGCAAATTTATTGTGGATTGTGTAAGGTGTAAAGTATATTTTGTGTAATCAAAAACGACGAACCCACCACCGCTATGCTTTCAGCCCACGCGGCTTCGAGCGTAAACAACTAATCCGCATTTTATGCGAGCATAAATGCGCCTTAATTTTTACTCTCGTCGCAGACGATTTAACAAATCGCTGCTGGGTTCTCACAAAAACTCATTCACTCCGTTCATTCACAAAAAAGCCAAAAACATGCGACCAGCGGCGATAACAAAAATAAAATTACATTATCCAGTCATATTTATCATTCTATTCTTTTAGATGCAAAGTAGAACACAATAGGTGGTCAATCAGCCACTCTCGCGCCACTCTCGCGCCACTCTTGTGTATCAAAACCGACCTCTTTCCTTTCGGGGAGAGTCCTCTAAACTCAATAAAAGGGATTAAGGTTCAAATTGTGCGTCTAACATACGCGTAAGACACGCGTAACATACGCCGCACCCTATTGTGACATTCAGGATGCGAACGAGATGCGAACGGTGGAGAATGCTAAGCGGAATGAGATATACGAGACGGATACGAGAGACATACGGGACGATAGCTACTTCAAAAAAACCACCGCCACTCGGAATGGGTGGCGGTGGGAGTTTTAAGCGGTTATTTAATTTATTCTAACAATGGTAATGTAGAAATATACTCTTCATCTATATTAAAATAATAGTCATAGATAAAAACGGACATTGGACTTTCATACCCTTGATAATTAGCACAATTCATGAATGAGTTCTCTTGTGTGTCATCTATCTTATATTTCTTATCTTGATAAGTTAAAATCCATTCACCGACCTGAATCTGACCTTCATAACCATCTGTTAGAGACGGACGATGAAGTTGAAACAAATCATCATGTTGTTCGACTACGCCATAAGCATGCAGCATAGTTGTATCCCTGACAGCCATATTATAATTTCTACTATTATCTAACCATTCCAATGTTATTGGTGATGAAGTTTTGTTCACGAGATAATAAGTGTACCAATATTCACCACTATTATACTTAGGTTGACGATGACAAGAGGCGAATAATACAACAGAGAGAGAGGCCAAGAATATAAATAATTTGTGTTTCATAAAAAAAGAATTAATGATGATGTATATTTACTAATTAATAAGTGTATGTTTCTTCTCCATTTACTATCACATCATGTTGATTTTGCGCGTGAACTCTAATGTGTGTAAATTGAATAAATGGACAACCACACATTGCATACCTAATGCGATAATAAGCTATACCCCCTCGCATCCACCACCAACCTGTATTATAATGAAAATCCCATGTACCAGCAAAACATCTAATCTCTACATCGGCTTCAATTTTTGTTAAACATGCTACAGCTCTATAACTACCATCCCTATTTCTATGGTAATTTCTTGCACGCATAGTCACACATGCCCTATCAAATCCCCAAATAGTTTTATATTCAGTCAAGTAGAAATTCACTTCTGTCTGATACTTTGGATTGTCATAATATCCTTCTGACACAAAAGTCTCATTATACGGACGATTACGGTGAAATAACCGTATACGTGCTTGTTCATTATGACCTTCAATATATGCAATTAACTCATCAATTTCAACGATAGATGCTATATTATCTGTAGCGTATAAATCAATTGGGCAAGACAAGATACCATCTTCGAAATACTTAACCACCATTCCTTCACATATAAATAGGTTATTATCATTACAAAAGACCCTCTCATCAAGAACACCTAAAGGTGAAAGTATAATAGACCCGTCTTCTCCATACTCTGTCTTTACATATTCTGCATATTCATTACTCATGATTTCGTCATACTGTTCAAAGGCTAATTCCTCCATTTGTTGACGTTCCTCATCCCCAAAATATTCTTCTACTACACCAAAATCAGAATCTTCTGAGAAAGGAATATCAAAATTCATGCCAAATTCTTCCCAAACAGCAATTTGTACTGAATCATGTATAATCAATGAATTTAAAACAGGGTTGTTTAAATGATGAGCATTAAGCCATTCGCGATGTTCCGTATATGTCATTTGCTGTAAGGATTCCAATTCGGACTCTAATTCTTCCCAAGTGTTGAAGACAAGTACGTTATTCCCAAATAGTTCTGGGAATTCATATAGATAAGCATCTACATAATCAGGAATTTCTTCTAGTGTTATATTGGAAGGGTCAAAAGTAGGAGTGTTGCTTTCTATTTGTTTTTTTATAGGTTCGTTTTCTAAGGTATCTTGACACGCAGTTACACATAAAAGAACTAATACGAGGATTGATAAAAGATGTTTCTTTTTCATAATAAATGAGATTTTAAAAGTTATTAATTATTCTACAATAAATCGTCCGGTGAGTGCACCGCCTGCGGTTTCAATACGGAGCACATACACGCCTGCGCTTGCCACTTGCTCTTGCAAGGAGTCAGTGAATTGTTGATTCAATACTACATTGCCCGTGGACGCATTTACTACGGTTGCTTGAGCAGATGGAATTGCTTCATCCTGCTTTTCAATGACTAATGAATTTCCATTGATAGAGGCACGGAATCCATTTGGAGTGGGAGGAGGTGTTGTCTCTTTATCGGAATTATCCAAAGGATCAACACCTCCAATAGATTCCATTTCCAATACTACCATTAATGGGATTTCCACTTCCTCTGCGTGCACAAAAAGCGGTAGCGCAAACAAAAGGCTAAAAGCACAAACTAAGAATTTTACTTTCATAATTGTATAAATTTTAATGAATCAAAAAATAACCGAAACCACTTTATGTGATTTCGGCCGCAAAATTACTGCTTTTATTTTACATTGAGAAAATAAAATGTAGACAAATGGCTATTCACAACATATTACAAATCAGCCATTTATATATTTTAAATGTAGAAATTATTCATTTTTATCATAGTCAAGTACTACATTATGCAAAAAGACGCGCAATTCTGCACTACTAGTACCTAATTTCTGAGCAGTACGGCGTTTAATTCCACGAATACTTTTTTCTCCGTAACATAAGATACTAGCTAATTGTTTATCTGAGAATCTTCCTAACACAACCAAGAAACATAGTCGTATCTCCTTCTCATTCAATATTTGTCTTTCTTGTAGTTTGTGGGAAAATAAGAAAAAATGTTCATCAAAATATCTACACAGACTATCATATTTCTTCCATTGAATTGTATGTTGCCAATTATTATCCTCTTGAAGAATGTTAATTTTTCTCTCTATTTCTTGTGCTCTCTGTTGATAATAAGACGATTTTTGTTGTTGGAAATCCTGTAAGATATTTTCTTGTTGGAGCTTTTCTTGTTTTATCTTTTTTGCATAATATATCAACCCAAGAATGAAGAATAACAACACTATTCCCACTAACAATACATATACATATTTAGGTATCCTATGTAAATCCTTTTGTAGTATTTCTACCGCCATCGTATATTGTGTGTGCAAAGGATCTAAAACATCAAAACCTAAGTCAGCTCGCTGCGCAGACAATTCAAGTACTTCTTCTTTCGTTAATGTTGTATCATAATTAGATAATATGTACAACATATTATACTGTTCTTGCACGGAAACACTTGGCATCTGCATAATATATTTTGCATACCAAACAGCAGAATCCTTTTTGCCTGTATGCTCTAACGCCCATGCTTTTAACATATACGCAAATGAAGGAATATAACCTGCATCTATGAGTTTATTTGAATAGTATAAAGTGGAATCATATTGTGATATTTTTCGATACACTTCCGCCTTGGTTTCCCATGTTTTTAGAATAACATTCTTGTCATTGCAGTTCCGCGCAATCGAGT